>JAUPLM010000276.1 GCA_030836965.1 Thermodesulfobacteriota bacterium
TTATAATATGACCGGAAATCTTATATTCAAAGACTACATGCGGCATGAAAAAAAAGCGGGAGATAGTTTTATCTGTAAAACAGGGGGCTGGGAATGGCTGGCTGCTTTTGCTCCGGAAGGCTTTTATGAAATATGGGGGATTCTTCCCGGCATCACATCTTTGCGCAAAACTACTGAAGATCACTGGCAATCCCTTGCCGAAGGCGTTTTGAATGTGCAGAAATTTTACCGGAGCCTGGGGCGAAACGGCTACAACCTGGGACTTCTTATGCTGGAGGATGGCACAGCATACCAGGAACTGCGGGTAGTCATGACTGTGCGTTCAAATTACGCTCAATGGGTGCGAAGCGATTTTACTGGTTTCGAGGTAATGCTCGGCGACATGGCCACTTTCACATCCCCTGAAGAGACCGCCGTAAAAGCCGGGCCGTTCTGGAAATAATACATGGTGAATTGAAGATCCCCGCCGCATAGCGGACGGGAATGCACTCGCTGTTTCGGTTCAACTTCAAAGCACACCCCTGTCATTTCTTATCGGTTTGTTTGAGATCTGTTTATACTCTGATGAACGTCACCAATTATCCTATCACCGTGCATCAGCCAGGCATAAAAGTGTATTACGCCTCCTATATGTATCGAGTTTCTCTCCCATTATCGCTGACGTTACGACAGATACTTCCGATCCCTTATCGGTTCAACTTAAAGATTCTCATAGCGTTTTGTTCGGCGAACGCGGCCGCGGTTTGCGGGGTGAGCTGCTTAAGCAGTTCGCGGAAACGTTTAGCCCGCCGCCCGTAGTTCTTGGGGTTCATTCCGGGTGCGTGGGCCACATCCATACCGATCATAAAACGATCCGGGAAGGCCTCGTATATCTCGCGCATATCTGGAAAAAGTGCGCCGTTCTTCTCTATCAGCGCAGTGTACTCCTCCATCCGCGGCCAGCCGGTTCCGTAACCCGACTCTCCCACGTTGGTCATGCCACTAAGATCACAATATAGATTCGGGTGATTCTCCAGCATGGTGCGGATGACTGTTGCACTGCTGCGACCGCAGTTGTGCGCCCAGACATAGCGGGTCCGGGGATTTTCTCGAAGGAGACGTGCGAAGTCCTTGACGAGATGTGGTGCGCCCTCCATATGGAGGACGATGGGCACATCAAAGCTCGCGGCAATCTGGCTCAGGCGCTGCATAAACCGGGAGTAAATCGGGTTCTCTATCTCGGCGTGTCGCCCCGATGAGTAGGCAAAGTGCTTCACGATGACCTCGCCGATACCCCGGAAGCGACCCGTGGCAAGCTTCACATCGGCCTCGTTCAGGATTGCCTCTACGGCTGCATCGGGATTGAGCCACTTGTCCGCGTCCGTGAGTTCAGGCCTCTGCATCCCAATAAGAGGAAAGAACCGGCCTGGGTATTTGCCCGCTATCTCCAATGATAGTTCATCGTTTCCAGGACGGTCATCAGAGCCGGCCGGACCGGGGTAGTAACGTGCCATGACGATCTGCCGCGAGATGTTGTTTAGATCCATGACGTTGATCATCGTATCCCAATCGAACGATGCGCCGATGTGGCCGTGTCCGTCGATCATGGGTCCGGTGTAAAGTTCGCCAGCAACGCCGACGCTGGCCGCTAAGAGCGCGATTAGAATCGCAAGGGTGACTACGAAATTTCCGCGGATATTTCCCATGAGATATACTATTGTAGAATTGTTGCCCTTGTTATAATTTCAGAGCTTAAACTTATATTCTGCCAACCTCCCGAAGAGTTGGTTTTAAAATCGTCCATGCTCCGGTGGTGGCTGTAACGAGACGTGGATTGTTTTTTTGAACCATGGATAACAATTTTAAGACCTGAACTGCTGCATATATGTAATGCGTCCGGCAGGACGCATGGGAATTTTGAAGGATTTGCCGAAATGCGGATTTTAAAAACCATATTGCTCCTGGTTTGTCAATGAAGTTTAGATGGTTGCGAATTTACCCGGACATTTTCTCCGGCAGCGAAAAAGTTTCATCTATTAAGTGATTTTGCCAGGAAGTCAGTTTAATCGTATTTAATAATTTCAAGCCGAATCGCAAAACAAAATTCATCAAACTGGAAGTCTTACGATAAACTTTGCGCCGCCACCGGCAGGGTTTTCAAGGGTTATGCTTCCTTTATGCTTGGCCACGATCTCGTGACACATATAAAGTCCGAGGCCGGTTCCCTTTCCGACATCTTTTGTAGTAAAGAAAGGCTTGAAAATATCATGCCGGATCGATTCAGGAATGCCGGGCCCGTTATCTTCGCATTCAAATACAACCTGTTTTTTCATATCGTCATAGTGAGTCGACAGGATAATCTTTCCGGTTTCCTGATCAACAGACTGAAAAGCATTTAAGATTATATTGAGAGCCACCTGGCCGAGGTTGGCGAAATTACCTTTGATATCGGGAAGATCATTGTCCAGATTTTCCGTAACGACCACTTTGCTCTGTTTTAACTTGTTCGAAAGAATTCTCAACGCGTCCTTTATTACAAGGTTCACACCGACAGTCTCAAAATAGGTGTGGCTCTGCCTTGAAAGTCCGAGAAGGCTTGCGACAACTCCCTTTGCCCTTCCAAGCTCCTTTTCAGCGAACTCCAGATCCGAAATCAATTCCCGGAGGTTC
>JAUPLM010000277.1 GCA_030836965.1 Thermodesulfobacteriota bacterium
TGATCGATATCCATTATGGTTGAAGTGCTCTTTTTTGCAAACACGGCTTTTACTTTCAAGCCAGCGCGCATATTGCTCAGGGGAATGCCTTTAATTATATGGGCTATCGGCGTATCAGATCCGTCGATTTTAATGAGGGCGAGAATATACGGCGGTTTTACAGGCTGATGAGGTTCTTCATATCTTATGATGGTAAAGCCGGTTACAATTCCGGTGTTTTTCAGTTCAACCCAGTTCTCGGATATGTTTGAAAAGCAGTGCTCGCAAACAGTTCTGGGTGGTACGAAAACCTTGTTGCACTTGTTGCATTTTAATCCCAGGATTTTTTTCTTGTCCCTTAAAGAGATGAGAAAGCGGCTTCCCGTGCGGCCTGCAAAATACTGGTATGGCAGGGCCAGTTTTCCTTCAACTATAAAGCAGTCGTCCTTGGCTGAATCCATAAATCTCTCCTTTTAAAACCTCGTTTGAAGTCTTAATATGCTCACTCAATGAGCTTTTTGGGGATTTATAAATCACTTACCTAAATCCCAAGAAGGTTTGGGCTGACGCCCTCAAAGCCTTGGGATTTTTAACGCTTCGTTCTTTAAAAATCTTTTCCCAAAAATCTCAAATCCGTTCGCATATGACTTCAAACCGGTTCGTCCATCTGCTGTGTTGCGCTTCATCTTTCGTCATTGCGGCGTACTGAAAAGTACGCCTCATTCCTCAGAACTCGCACGCCTTGCATATGGTGTTTTTACCTTGCCGTCTTAGTTTTTGACTTATTACTATCTTATTAATGTTCAGTCGATTATTTCAAAATATTTTATGTCCGTTATCGCACCGATACGCTCTTCGTTCCATACGGGACGGACTTTCGCGCCTTTTCTTGCCCTTTCAATGTCTGAAGGTTTTAATTCATGCCAGAGGGTTTCATGCCCTTTGCACCCTTCAAGAAGAAAGTGAGCCGCGCAGTAAGGAGTTTCCCTGCTTTCCCCTGAAAGCGGGTCCGGGCTGGCATAGTAGGCGATGTCGCATATTGTTATAACGCCTTCCGGGCCGACTTCGACCCAATCGGTCGCCCTGACCCTGCATTCAGCGCAAACTTCTCTTGGCGGAAGCTGGAGCCTTCCGCATTTCGGGCATTTGTTGGCCATAATTTTTTTATTTCTGAAGGCTTTTAAGAATTTTCCCATAACCGGGCCTGTCGCGAATCTCTGAGGTATCGAAAGCACCTGCTTGATTCTTATGAGTTCATCCTGTTTTTCATCTTCGGCTCCGGCTGGACCGGGAGGCGTATATTTCTTGAAAAATCTGGTTGCCTTCATGAGAAGGCCCATGTCTCCTTCCACCTTCAGCCTGCCTGAAGAGAAAGCGGACATTCCGTCGAGAGTGCCGAGTGTGATCGCGATCCAGTCCTTGGCGGAAATAGTGGTGGTAACGTTGGGAGCGTGGAGTCCTTTTAAAACTTTTACTGTGCCGTCTTTAACGGATACGGTCCATTCGCCGCCGCCCGTTCCGGTTATCACATATCCGTAATTGGCGGTGATACCTTTGACTCCTTCAGGATTTACTCTCGATTCCATCGTGCCGAAAATATCTTCAACGGTCGCCTCGGGAGCTTTGCTTTTCCTGGGCCGGGGAGTGAGCCCCCACGTGCGCAATTCTTTTTTCAATACCTTCCCGATAGGGCTTCGCGGGAAATCCCCGTCGATAATTTCAACATATTTCGGAACCTTGAACTTCGCCAGTTTTTCTTTGCAGAAGTTTATCGCTTCTTCTTCCGTAAGCGAATCGTCAAGCGGCACAATGAAAACTTTTACCTCTTCGCCCATCGTCTTGTCAGGCACGCCTACCGTCGCGGCTTCCTGGATCTTGGGATGAGTGGCAAGAAGATTGTCGATTTCTTTAGGGTATATGTTTTCGCCGCCTCTTATGATCATATCCTTTATTCTGTCCACGATGAATATATATCCGTCGTCATCCCTGTATCCGACATCTCCTGTATGCAGGAATCCGTTCACTATTGTTTTAGCCGTTTCTTCTGGGCGGTTGTAATATCCTTTCATTACGGCATCGCCGCCGATAACTATTTCACCGGCAGCTCCCGGAGGCAGCTCATTACCCTGTTCATCAATTATTTTTATTATCTGCCCGGGAAGAGGTAGTCCGATCGAGCCGATTTTACGGACCCCGTCCCGCGGATTAATGGTGCTGACGCACGTTACCTCGGTTAAGCCGTATCCTTCAACGATAGGAATGTTGAAAACCTCCTGGAATTTCGTGAATGTTTCAGGAGTTAAAGGGGCGGCCCCGCAGACTCCGAATTTTAAAGAGCTTAAATCGAATTTCTGGCGCGTCGGATCCGTGAGCAGTATCTGGTATACGGCCGGCACCGCAGACCAGAAATTGACCCTGTACTTATCAACGACTTCCCAGAATTCGCTCGCGCTGAATCCTTTCCGGAGGACTATCTGGTGTCCCATTCCCATGGAAAATGTGCATGTCAGCATTGCGTTTACGTGGAAAAGAGGCAGAAAGCACAGAAGCACCATTTTTTCGTCGAGTTTTAAAGCTTTGGTTATGCCGCTGACATCGGCAAGCACGTTTTTGTGGGAGAGCAGAACTCCCTTCGGATTTCCCGTAGTGCCTGATGTATAAAAAATATAGGCGGTATCTTCAATATCAGCGTCGGATTCGACGGGGGTCGGATCGTTTCCTTCCATGAGGGCGTTGAAGGAAACATGACCTGGCTGCGGAGATTCTCCCACTTCGATCACTACTTCAAGAGAAGGGCTCTTATCCCTGATTTCCTTTAATATGGGAAGGTACTGGTCTTCAATTATAAGACCTCTCCCTTTGGAGTCGTTTAAAAGATATTCGACTTCAGGAGCCTTCCACCATCCGTTTACAGGTCCGGCGATAGCCCCGATTCTTTGAATCGCGAAATATGCGATAAGCGTTTCGGGGCTGTTCTGAACAAGAACATGGATAAAATCCCCCTTGCGGAATCCGAGCTTCTTTAATGCGTTTGCGAGTATAAATACGCGTTTGCGGAATTCATTATATGTAACGATTCTGTCATAGAAATTAAGATAGGTGGAATCCCCGTATTTCTCCGCCGCATTGTCAAGAAAGATTCCAAGATTCATCGTAGCCTCCTGTGCTGTCTTTAATTAACATAGAATTTTTTTTGGAACGCAAATGTTTAGGCTATCGGCTATCGGCTGACAGCTATCGGCTATCGGCTGTCGGCTATCAGCTGTCGGCTATCGGCTGTCGGCTATCGGCGAAAATCTGCGTCCTGATTTATCGTCATTTATTATTACATTGCCATGGAATCTCTTTTGTCAGTAATAAGAGAACCGTCCACATTGTTCCCCCGAAACCCGAGGCCATGGCCTGATTTACCGGTTTTTTCACCTGGTGCTCTCCGGCTTCCCCCATTATCTGGAGCGCTGCTTCTGCAACTCTTATCATGGCTGTAGCGCCGATCGGATTTGATGCTATAACTCCTCCGGACGGGTTTACCGGAAAAGAACCGTCGATCATTATATCGCCGTTTTCAACCATCTTTATATGCTCGTCGTTTTTGAGCAGAAGGAATTCCCTCAGCCAGTCAAGCCCCCACCAGCTTGAAGGATCATACATTTCGAAAAGATCTATCTCTTTACGGGGATCCCTGATTCCGTTTCTTTCATAAAGTTTTTGCGCCGCGTATTTATGGGTCGTCAGGTACGGGACGTTCCCGAAGATGCAGAAAAGCTCTTCTCTGTGAACCGTTATGTGATCCTTTATCCATGCGGGCTGCCTGCAGAGTTTTTTTGCTTTTTCTTCCGAAGCGAAAATCATCGCGCAGGCGCCGTCGCTCTGGGAGCACATGTGGATCATTCTCAGTTCGCCTACCAGCGCCGGGGAATTCACTGCAAGATCATCCGCCTGATCGAATTCGAGCCCCAGCCTCCTGTGGGCTTTATCGTTTTTCATGGCATGCTTGTCCATGATGATGCGGTATTTCATGGAAGCTTTCTTGGCTCTTTCTTCGCCGAATTCCTCTATGAGATCCGCGGCCGTCATTCCGGTGAGAGCTCCTGTCTGTAGCTGGCGGCCCCATAAGGGGTCGGCCATGTTGGTAATGCCGCCTGTCGTATGCCCTTCCTGGAGTTTTTCAAAACCCACAGCAAGTACTATATCATGAAGACCCGAAGCCACGAGATGATCCGCGGCGCAAACCAGGGTCGCCCCGGTTGTGCCTCCAGTTGTTACCCTTAAGGTTTCCCTGCCGTAAGCTCCTGTTCCGAGAGTGTGCCATAAATCCGGCTGGTGGACCATTTCAAACAATTCCATGTTGCCGTGCACAATGCAGTCAATATCATCTATTGTAAGCCCTGCCTGCTTTAAAGCGGCGGATACAGCCTCGTGGATCATTTCGGGCTGGTTCACCTCTTCGCGGTGGCTGGAATATACCGTCTGTCCCACCCCAATGATTCCGACATTTCTGTTTTTTTTCATTGCCCGTCTCTCCTAATCGCGTTCAAGTATTATAACAGTATGAAACTGTCCCGCCGGACCCATAACGCCGTGTGCAAGAGCTCTTTTCGCATCATTGACCTGTCTTTTACCCGCCTCTCCTGTCAGTTGCAGAACCGCCTCCGCCGAGCGGACTAGGCCGGAAAGTATAAGCGGATTTCCGGCAAGCATTCCGCCCGAAGGATTTACGTGAAATTTGTCAGGTCCACCGGAATCGAGCCATTTGCCTCCATCGCCCTCTTCGCAGAGCCCGAGACCTTCAGCCCACATCGGCTGCTGATAAGCATACTGGTCGGATATTTCGATAACGTCGAATTCTAAACGCGGGTCTTTAATGCCGGCCCTGTCATATGCGCGCCTTGCTGCCTTTTTAAGCGCGAAATTGGAGGCAAGATCCCTGTCTCCCAAAAAGAAGCTGTCAATGCAGTTTCCAACTCCCGTTATCCAGACCGGATTCTTCGTGATCTCCTTTGCCCTCTCTTCAGAGGCAAGTATCATTCCCACAGCACCATCTGAAACCGGATATGCATGAAGCTGCCTGATGGGGTCCGCGAGCATGGGCGATTCAAGAACATCTTTTTCCGAGACAGGCTTGATTTCCGGAGTCAAAGGATTTATCGCGCCGTTATTTCGCGCCCGAACAACCACACCGGCAAGCTGCCTGTCGGTAATATTCGATTTGCCTGCATAAGCCTGTGCCTGAAGACCTGCTGCCGCGCAAAAATCCATCCCGACGGGACGCGTGTAAAAAGGATCGAAAGCA
>JAUPLM010000278.1 GCA_030836965.1 Thermodesulfobacteriota bacterium
GGGCAAGCTTCTGCTTCATCCCCCCGGAGAGCTGCCCAGCAAGCCTGCCGGCAAACGGTTCCAGGTTGCTGAACTTAAAGAGTCTTTTTTTTCGTTCTGCTATTTCTTTTTTTGGAACGGCGAACAGATTAGCGAAAAAGACGATGTTCTGATTGACCGAGAGATCCGGATATAAAGAGAATCTTTGCGGCATGTAGCCGGTTATGCTCCTTATTTTCCTTACATCCTTTTTTACATCGAGGTTGTTTACGAAAATATCTCCCGAGTCGGGCGAAATGAGTGTGACAAGGGTTCTTATGGTTGTGGTCTTTCCGGCTCCGTCAGGGCCTATCAGTCCGAAGAGTTCGCCTTTTTCGATTTCAAGGTCAAGGCCCTCCACAGCTTTTGTTCCGCCGAACGATTTTGAAAAGTTTTTAATGCTTATTATAGGAAGCATTATATCTGATACCTTTGAAAAAGTCGAACTTCAGACAGCGAAGTAAAAAGATCATTATGCAAGGCGTCGTCCGCCAAAGTTCGGTGGCGGAAGGAATGAAGCGTACATTTAAATACGCTGCAATGACGAAAGATGAAGCGTCCGCCGCGGCGGACGGAATGGCTTTTTTCAAAGCTGTCATAGCTGCCGCTGGACAATAACGGATACAGGCATTCCGATTTTTAAAATCCCGTTATTGTTCGGTACAATTATTTTCGCGGAAAATACCAGAGAGGCTTTTGTCTCTTCAGTAAGTATTGTTTTCGGAGTGAATTCCGATTTGTCGGAGATCCAGGATACCCGGCCTTCAAGTGTTTTATCATCAAGCCCGTCAATCTTTATCATCACATTCTGGCCGAGCTTTATGAAAGGCAGGCTTTTTTCTTCAATGTAGATCTTGGTCCAGAGCATTGAAAGGTCGGCAATATCACATACAGGGCTTCCCGCTGCAAGTAGTTCTCCTTTTTCGACATAACGCACAAGCACCCTTCCGGAAACAGGAGAGGTTATCATGGCGTCTTTAACCTGCTTTTTAATAAGCTTTGCTCCTGATTCAACCTGTTTTCTTTTGCTTATGACGACATCCATCGAGGACTGAATGGCCTTGATCCGCTCGTTTGCCGCATCGAGCTGGGTTTTTAGATCATCGACATTCTGCTGTGATGTAGCTTTAGACTGAAGAAGGGCTAAAAACCTGTTGTATTTTATGCCGATGTTCTCTTTCTCGATTTTTGCCGTTTCAAGTTGTGAAAGGGTCGCTTTATATTGATTGCCGAGTTCTTCAATCGCCGACCGGTTCTGCTCGAGCTGATACCCTAAGCTTTCCGTTTCTATACCAGCCAATACCTGACCTTCTTTTACCTCTATACCCTCGTCAAAATTGAGTTCCTTAATAATGCCGTTCGTCTGGGAACTGACGCGTGTTATATCGGTATCCATTATTCCCGAGAAGGTCATTTGAGTTTTTTTCTCTTCGGAGCAGGAGCAGATAGCGAAAAGCAGAAGGAATAGAACAAGTCTTTTAAAATGAGAAAAACCGGGACCGATTTTTAAGAGTGTCATATGTTTCTTCTGTTGCTGGTTTTTGTTTAAAAAAGCAGGGCCGTCTGAATTTTATTTATTACAAGTCTGTCAACTTATTCAACGGGATACTATAGAAACGGTATTTTAGTGTCAAGGATGATATATATGAAGTTAATTTATATTGACATTTTAGCCTCATCCTGCAAAAAAGCACTGAATATTTGATATGCTTTTTTATCTGCAGCCATCCTGCGGGGATGACACTTTTACATACTTAATCGTAAGAATACCGTTTGACGGGGAGCGACCGTTCATGGACATGAAGCGTGATTATTATGAAGATGTTCAGCTGTTTACCTCAGGTGTTGTATTTTTCTGGTTTATCGCCCTTCTTGCTCTCCTTGCCGCATACCCCTTTATCGTGAAAAATTATTACGTATATGTAGCCAATTATATAGCCATCAATATAATAGTGGTCATAGGTCTTAATATTCTTGTAGGCTACACAGGCCAGATATCTTTGGGTCACGCGGGTTTTTTTGCCATAGGCGCCTATGGAACCCTTATCCTCATGACAAAGCTTCATTTTCCTTTTCTTCTGGCGCTTCCTTTATCCGCGCTGATTGCAGCTTGTTTCGGATTTCTCCTCGGACTTCCGGCCTTACGGCTTGAAGGGCCGTATCTCTCAATAGCGACCCTCGGTTTCGGCCTGACCATCACCCGGGTTATAGGGAAAATCGAATTTTTCGGCGGAAGACAGGGTCTCCATGCTCCCGCGCTTGTCATAGGTCCATGGCATCTTGATACAGACCGGGATTTTTACTACCTTCTTATGATTATTACGGTGCTGATGACTATCGGCGCACGCAATCTTATAAAGACCAGGGTAGGAAGGGCTTTTGTCGCTATCAGGGATGCCGATATCGCGGCGGAAACAATGGGCGTCAATCTTGTATACTACAAGACCCTTGCTTTTGCCGTAAGCGCATTTTATGCGGGCATTGCCGGAGGGCTTTATGCGTTCGTCCTCCGTTTTATAGAACCGGAAGTCTTCACGCTTTTCATGTCGATCATGTTCCTTGCAATGGTTGTGGTCGGGGGTCTCGGTTCAATAATGGGCTCTATCGCGGGCGCCTGCCTCCTGGGATGGCTCGATCTGCAGTTAAGAAATATTCTCAGCCTGCCGTATATCGGATCATGGCTTGAGAGTCTTTCCAAAAGCTATTTTTCAATAACAGGCGTTTCCAATATACAGTTCATTCTGTTCGGACTTATAATGGTGCTTATAATGCTTTTTGAACCTCTGGGGATATTCGGTTTCTGGATCAGGACAAAGAAATACTGGAGAACGTGGCCGTTTTAATACGTTTGAGTTTTGCGAAACACGGAATAATGTGGGCTTGGCATGGGTATGCGCTTATGCGTTCAGACGGAATTATAGCAGCAACTTCGATTGCGGCGGCAGATTCGCGTCAATTATTTTAATACAGCCCCAGAAGATTAATAGTCACGAAGCCTTATATCGTCTCCGCCTGTCTGATCTTTATATACTACCGGGGGCGTTGATAGATTTCGGAGAAATTGTCCGGCAGAAGGCATAAGCGCATACCCGTGCCAAGCCAAAAATGTTACTTATGAAGAAGTTTCTAAGTAAGAAGGTGTATGTATGCTTGATTTTCTTCAGATGGTTGTAAGCGGAATTGCCGTTGGCAGCTCCTATGCATTGATGGGGCTTGCGATGGTAATTATATATAAAACTTCGGAAGTGCCGAATTTCGCCCAGGGTGAGATGGCTCTCATATCGGTCTTTTTTGCCTTTATGCTGCTTGACCATTACGGTATTCCAAGCTACGTCGCTTTTCCTGCGACACTCGTTTTTGCCGCTATCCTGGGATTTCTTCTTGAATTTACCGTTTTAAGAAGGGCAAAAAATCCGAATATACTCGGCATGATCGTCATAACGATCGGCCTTGAGATGATACTGCTGGGGCTTGTTTCATGGAAGTTCGGCGCCGATCACAAGGATATGCCGTTTCCTATTTCCGCCTATGAAAGTTTCGCTATAGGCAAAATGTTTGTCAGCACACTTGAAGTCCTTACCCTTTGTGTGGCTCTTGTCATGATGGTGACTCTCTTTCTCTTTTTCAGGTTTTCAAAACTTGGCATGGCAGTAAAAGCTACTCAGCAGAACAGATCGGCCGCCCGGCTTATGGGAATCAGAACCAACCGGATAATGATGCTTACATGGGGTATATCTTCCGTTGTCGGATGCGTTGCAGGACTCCTCCTTACTCCTGTTTCGATGGAACCATTCATGATGTGGGATCCCATGTTAAAAGGTTTTGCCTCTGCCGTCCTCGGCGGGATGACTTCTCTTCCGGGCGCGGTTTTTGGAGCATATATGCTTGGTGTAATTGAAAATCTGTTCGGCGGCTATGTTTCAATTGAATTCAAGTCCGTCGTTGCCTTTGCTATAATTGTGCTTGTTTTATGTGTCAAACCGAGCGGGCTTTTTGCAAGACATTATGTGAAAAAAGTATGACGGCTTTGTAGAAAGTTGTTCTCACACAAAGACCACGGAGACACAAAGAGAAACATGTATGTTTTCTATAACCCTTCTTTGTGCCTTTGTGTCTTGGTGTGAAAAATGGAATTTTTATATAACCATCAACTGTAACAATCAAGAAGAGGAGGAGCCATGAGAAGAAAATTACTGAGTATTTTACTAGCAGCAGCCATGGTTATCGGCATCACAGTTTATGCCGCGGCTGAAGAAGGTGTTACAGATACGGAAATACACATCGGGCAATGGGGACCGCAGACGGGTCCTGCCGCAGCCTGGGGATCGGTTGCCCGCGGAACC
>JAUPLM010000279.1 GCA_030836965.1 Thermodesulfobacteriota bacterium
AATCCACCGGTTCCAAAAAGAAGTAAAAACCAGACGGCCAGAATTACACGGTTTTTAAGAAGTGCTTTAATGACAGATAACAACCAAGCCATCCTGTAATCATGCTGCAGAGCAGAATTAAAGACATAATGCCGAATGAAAAGAATCTTACATTAATAAAACCAGAGGTTACGCCTTGTTCTACGTTTGATAAAACGGATACAAAAACAAGATAAAGGATAGTAATCCCGATTATACCGCCTATTGCACTCTGGATAACGCATTCAATATAAAACGGAACTTTAATAAAACCATCTGAAGCTCCGATAAGGCGCATGATTTCAATTTCCTCGCGTCTTGTATAAAGTACGAGCCGTACGGTATTGGCGACTATAAAAACCGAAGCTATAAAAAAAAGAATTCCGAAAGCATAACCTGTCAATTTGAACACCTTGATGATGTATGAAAATCTTGTAAGCCATTTTTGGCCGTACTCAATCTCTTCAACCTGGGGTATCTCATCTATCCGGGCTGCCAGGCTTTCGATTTTTTCCCAGGGCCGTGATGACGGGATCATGCGGATTTCAAATGCGTCAGGAAGCGGGTTTTCCCTCAGGTTTTCAAGCAGGGATGCCTGCCTCTTCATCTGTTCCTTCAGGATATAGAGCGCCTCTCCTTTTGAAATAAATCTAACATCCTGAACCCCGTACATACCTGAAATTTTCTTTTGTATTTCAGGAATCATTTCACCCGGAACTTCAGGATAAAGATATACCATTATTTTTATCCCTTTTTTCCACATGTTTAAGATGTCGGTTGTATTTATAAAAAAAAGGATAAAAGAGCCTGTAATAATTACAGAAAATGCAATTGTAATAGCCGATACGGCATTTAATAGTTTATTTTTTGAGATATCCCGGAATGCATGCTTGAAAAAAAGAGGAATCATTTATTTTAGACCTTTGCACAACATCTATGTAAATGCGGTGTCGTGGTATGGCTGATACAAACTGTTTGAAACTTTAATACGGCAAAGGATAGGTTATTCCGCCTTATAAATTCGATGGCTGCTGCATGCGGCCCTGCTTTAAATATACTACTCTCCCGCCGGTTTTTCTTATGAGTTCCGTATCGTGTGTTGCTATAATAACTGTGGATCCGCGTATATGAAATCCTTTTAACAGCTCCATTATCATCCCGGCAGATTCTGCATCAAGGCTTCCGGTCGGTTCGTCGGCAAGAATTACCTTTGGATCGCCTGCCACCGCTCTTGCAATTGCAACTCGTTGCTGTTCACCACCGGAAAGAGTTAAAGGGAAAGCATTCTGCCTGTCCTCCATTCCGACGGCTCTTAACACGCTGCTGACTTTTTTCTGTACCTGCCGTCCCGATTTACCGGCAGCTTCCGGAACAAGTGCGACGTTTTCAAAAACTGTTTTAGAAGGTATTAATTTAAACTCCTGAAATATGATTCCGAAATTCCTTCTCATGTGCGGGATTTTGTTTTTTGTCAATCTTGACAGGTTGATTCCATCGAACAGAATTTGACCTTCAGAGGCAGGTTCTCCAAGATAGAGCAGCTTTAACAGGGTTGTCTTCCCGGCGCCGCTCGGACCGTTTATAAATACAAATTCATTTTTCTGCACGTCGAAGTTTATATCAAAAAGAGCGGAATATTTGCCGTATCTCCTGTAAACATGAAACATTCTGATCAGGGAATTTTCACTGTTACCGATATTCATTCCGCAAGTTCCATACTCATTGCTCTGTAGAGAGATGCCTTTGAAATTTTAAAATCATAGAGCGCATTGTAATAATTTGTCATAGTCCTTGAAAGGAGCGTCTGGGCATCAAGCACATCAGTTGAAGTGGCTATCTGCTCTTTATAGCGTTCAACGCTGATTCTTAAATTTTCTTTGGCCTGTTCAATTGCTTTTTGAATAGTTATAATATTACTTTCAGATTCCTTTGTTTTCAAAAAATACTGCTTTACTTCAAGCGAAATTTTATCTGCAATCTCATCTTTATTTAATTTTGCCTGTTGAAGCCGGCTCTTTTTCTCTGTGGCCCCGAAATAGGTCTTTCCCCATTCCCAGAAATTCCATGAAGCAATTGCGGATACATACCAACTGTTAGGGTCGTTTATTCCATTTCCTCCGGCAACATCCCAATCGGTTCCGCGCTGATATCTCGTTCCGTTGAGGGTTACTGTCGGAAAATAATCTTTTTTGGCAAGGGCCAGCTCTTTTTCGGCAATTTCGATTTGCAGGTCTGCGAGTTTTATTTCAAGCCGGTTTTTTTGAGCAAGCGCAAGGTAATAGTCAAGCTCATTTGTAAGCGGAACATAGTCAAGAATATCGACCAGCTCTACCGATGAATTTATAGGCCTTCTTAAAAGAGTGTTGAAGTCGGATTTTGAAAATTCGAGGTTATTTTTTGCTATCGTGAGCTCCTGCCTGGAATTGGCCAGCTCGACCTGGGATTTAAGTAAATCATTTAAAGGGGTCATCCCGACTTCGTAAAACGTTTTTGCCACATTTTCATGCGCTGAAAGCTGTGTAACGGTTTCCTGCAGAACCCCTTCTATTTTTAATGCCTTTAAAACTGAAAAATATGCATTGTTGGCCCTGTATATGATTTCAAAACGGGTTATTTTTTCATTTAATCCCGCCGCGTCGAGCCCGAGCTCTGCAAGTTTATACTGGTTGATAATCGAAAATCCGGCAAAAACAGGCTGAGTAATTGATACTGAAAAAAGGTATTCATCCTCGGGATTTGTTATCCCCAAAAGAGGATTGGTAATATCTTCATAATTATGTTTATATTGATAGGAAGCGTTGAAAACGGGTAAAAAACCGGCCCTGGAAGCGTTTTTTGTTGCGGTTGCAGCATTTATATTTTCTTTTGCTCTATGCAGTTCGATGTTGTTTTTTAAAGCTGTCTGAATCGTTTTTTCCAGAGTAAAAATCTCTGCCGCTTCACCGGAATGTGCGGCACCGGCATCAAAAAAGAGAATTCCGGAAATAAAAAAGAAAAACATAAGTGCTGAAATCACATTTTTTATTTTATATTTAATAGACACGATCTTAATTAACTCCTTTTAAGAGTTTTAATTGACGAGGTTTAATTTAATTGATATTCATAATCCGAGCTTTAAAGGAATGCTTTAAGAGTATTCCTTGCTCAAAGCCTCTGCCGATTCCCATAAAAAGCTTCTTCCATTTCGGTGGGGGCTTTTTTATATCTAAAGAGCCTGTAAAAATCAACTCTTTATTGCTATTATCATATTTTACGTACTCGAAAAAAAGCAATCGGGAGACTATAGCTTACTGCAGGGAGCATAAAAAATAATCTTAATTTATTAACTTAATTTGAGGACTATTCGCCGATTATGAAAAAGGAACTGATAGATCTGCTGTGCCGCAAATCATTTAAATACAGTGAAGATCCGGTATTTAAGCTTGTATCAGGCCGGATGAGCAATTACTACATTAATTGCAAACCGGTTACGCTCAGCCCGCGGGGGATGTTTCTTGCAGGCCATCTTGTTTTTGATGCTATCAAGGATTTGAATGCAGATGGAGTCGGAGGGCTTACTTTCGGAGCGGACCCAATATCTGTTGCCACTGCGTTTGCTTCCGGCTTGAAAGGAATACCGGTTAATGCCTTTTCTATCAGAAAAACCATGAAAGATCACGGCATAATCCGATGGATCGAAGGGGATTTACATCAGGGGAGCAGGGTTGTCATAATAGATGACGTTGCTACAACAGGAGGCTCAACAATAAAAGCCATAGAACGGGCGCGTTCGGAAGGCATGGATGTTATCAAAGTGGTTATACTTGTCGACCGCCAGGAAGGGGGCGTTGAAAGCATCGGAGAATTTGTGGAAAACGTAACTTCCATAGTTACAAGGAGTGACCTGCTGGATCGCTGGACTCAGTTGAACAGAAACACCGGATAATCTTTATGGCTTAATAATAAGTTCTTGGCTGCGTATCTACATCGGACAAATATACTTTGCGCACGCATCATCAGATTCCCATACCGTTATGCCTGACACCCTTATCGAAGGATCTTCTATCCGGGCCTGGAGCTCTTTGGCTATTCGCATCGCTATTACTTCAGATGACGGATTTAAATCTTTAAACCAGTCAAGCTCATTTAGAAACTTGTGATCGAGAGCCGCCATTATTTCGGAAACATGTTTTTTGATTATTCCAAAATCCATTATTACTCCGGCATCGTTTAGCTTTTCACCCGTCACACACGCTTCTATTTTCCAGTTATGACCATGAAGATTTTCACATTTTGCTGCAACAAGCTTAAGCTGATGCGCAGCA
>JAUPLM010000003.1 GCA_030836965.1 Thermodesulfobacteriota bacterium
GGCCAGTACGGTGCAATTTTGCACAAGGACGGTTCGGAACGAATGTTTATCATGAGCGGAGCCCCGAATACCGATACGGTTGGAAATGTTGCCGGCGTTGTAGGAACCTTCAAGGACGTGACGGATCTCAAAAAATCAGAGGCTGAGAAGAAAAAGCTCGAGGAGCAGTATCGTCAGGCGCAGAAGATGGAAGCCATAGGACAGCTCGCCGGGGGTGTTGCGCACGATTTCAACAATATGCTGAACATTGTCCTCGGTTATTCCCAGCTTGTTATGATGAATATCAAACCATCCGACCCGAACCATGCCAATCTTCAGGAAATCGTAAATGCCGCATGGCGTTCCGCGGATCTTGTACGGCAGCTACTGACCTTTGCCCGGAAGCAGACCATAGTCCCGAAAGCGCTGGATCTGACAAACACCGTCTCCGGCATGCTCAATATGCTTCGAAAGCTGATCGGTGAGGAAATTGAACTGATCTGGATGCCAGCAGCAAATCTGTGGCCGGTGAAAATGGACCCGGCCCAGGTTGACCAGATCGTGGTCAACCTTACGGTTAACGCCCGGGATTCAATCTCAGGTTTTGGTAAAATTACCATCGAGACCGGGAAGGTGGAGTTTGACGAGGCATATTGCACTCAATACACCGGTTTCATCCCCGGGCAGTACGTATTGTTGTCTGTCAGCGACAACGGCTGCGGCATGGACAAAGAGACTCTCGAGAAGATCTTTGAGCCGTTTTTCACCACCAAGGATATTGGAAAGGGTACCGGAATGGGCCTTGCCACTGTGTACGGAATCGTTAAACAGAACAATGGATTCATAAATGTGTGCAGCGAGCCGGGATGGGGCACAACCTTCAGGATATACCTGCCTCATTACATGGATGAAGGTGTTGCGGTAATTGAGGAACCACAACACACGAAAGCCGAACGCTTGAACGGCACGGAAACTGTGCTGCTTGTCGAGGACAACGAAGCGCTCCTGAGAATGGGCAAAATGATGCTCGAAGAATTGGGTTACACTGTGCTGGCTGCAGGGAGCCCGGACAAGGCGTTTCAAATGGCGGAGCAATATTCCGGCGATATAAACATGGTGTTGTCCGATGTAGTAATGCCGGGTATGAGCGGCCGTGATCTCCGGCAATGGCTCAGCGCCATAAGGCCGGGTATGAAATATCTTTTCATGTCGGGTTACGCGGCCAACGTCATCGCCAATTACGGAGTGCTGGAACCGGGCGTCAACTTCATTCAGAAGCCGTTCTCAATGAAGGATCTTGCCGCCAAGATGCGGGAAGTGCAAAGGGAGTGATATCTAATCGTGTAATATTGACAATATTACCCTTACCGTTTATCCTGTCTCTCATATAGATTGAGTTTGAATTTCTTGTACAAATCAATATCAACACCGGCCTACGGATATGTAATGTCCGAATCAGTCCGTAAATTACGTCCGGGATAAATTCAGGATTAAGTCTTATAACGGCCAAACCGCCGGATTGAGAGAAAATGGAAAATCCCTCTCTGTATAACAGCAGAATTATAAAGAATTATATAGAATATCTGAATAAATTCCATCCGGAAATAGATGCCGAATTACTTCTAAAGGATGCCGGTATAAGCCTTCATCAGGTGGAAGACGGCGGGTACTGGTTTACGCAGGAGCAGAGCGATCTGTTTAATGAGACCCTTGTGGCAAAAACCGGGGATGTGAATATTTCCCGCAAAGCAGGGCAATATGCGCCTTTTTCCAAAGCATCCGGAGCCGTGGCGCAATACCTGCTTGGATTTATAAATACGAGAACAGCATATTCAGTTCTTGAGAAACTTTATCCTCAACTAAGCCGGGCATCCGTTATTATTGCCAAGAATATCGATGCCAACAGAATTGAGATAGATGCTGTTCCCAAAGAGGGTGTTATTGAAAAACCTTACCAGTGTGATTACAGGCTTGGCATATTTGAAGCAATAGCCAAACTCTTCACGACCAAGTACGCTGATATAGAACACACCATGTGTATCCACAAGGGCGCCGATGCCTGCAGATATATCATTGCGTGGAAAGAAACTCCTGCGTTTATTTGGAAACGACTGACGAGGTACGCGATTCTCATAAGCCTCATATTGCTCTCTCTGTTGCCCGTAATATTTCAACCACATTACTGGATTTCATTAACCACAATGTTGTTTCTTATAGTTGTCATATTTTATTCATACTCCATGCATCTGGAGAAGAATGACCTGCTGCGAAATATCAACGCCCAGGGTGACGCAGCGGAGCGCCTTCTTGGTCAGATCAATCAGCGGTACAAAGAAACCACGCTTGTAAAGGAGATCGGCCAGGCTACCTCCATGATTCCTGATATAGATAAACTCCTTTCCTTCATCATGGCGTTGATTGAAAAGCATCTGGAATTTGATCGCGGGATGATAATGCTTGCGGACAGGGAGAAAAGACATCTGATTTACAAAGCCGGTTTCGGTTATAATCCGGATATGATTACAAACTCGGAGGAGATCAAATTTCATATCAATAAACCGGAGTCAAAAAGTGTAGTCATGAAGGCTTTCCGCGAACAGAAACCTTATCTGGTTGATGATATAAATAAGATTGAATCTGATTTTTCGGAAAGGAGCAGAAGTATAGTCAAACAGACAGGCGCAAAATCATTTATCTGTGTTCCCATCGTCTTTGAGAAAGAATCCCTCGGAGTCCTGATGGTGGATAACATCAATTCAAAAAAAGTTCTTGTGGAATCTGATATGAGCCTGCTGATGGGCATAGCTACCCAGATTGCCGCAAGCATAACCAATGCCGCATCTTTATCGAAAATACGGGAAAGAGAAGAACGGTTCAGGGCCCTGAGCGAAAACGCTCCTGATATAATTTACACGCTTAATACGGAAGGTGCGTGTACTTATGTCAATCCTGCCTGGGAGAGAATTTTAGGTCATCCAAAGGAAGCGGTTCTGGGGCGGAATATTATCGATTTTGTAAAACAAGAAGATGTGGGGAGAGTTCTCAGTGCATTTAATGAGATCAGGGAGAGCAGGAAAAGAGTTACAGATCTTTACGGCACGATAATGCATACAGAGGGTTCAGAGCACATGTTTCATATGAGCGGCGCTCCGAACACAGATTCAACGGGAAATGTCACAGGCGTTGTCGGAACCCTGAAGGATGTAACGGATTTGAAGAAATCAGAGGCGGATCTCCGGATAAGTATTCAGAAGCAGAAGTCGATGGTCGTCAGCACCATTGAAATTATTTCCAACATAGTTGAGTCGAGGGACCCTTATACGGCAGGGCATCAGAAGAGGGTTGCCGATCTTGCCGTGGCCATAGCAATTGAGCTTGGATACTCCAATGATAGAGTCGAGTCGATCCGCATGGGCAGCCTTATTCACGATATAGGCAAGATACATATCCCGGTTGAAATATTATCAAAGCCCGGCAAGTTGAGTGATATTGAATTCAAGCTTATGAAAACTCATCCGTCACAGGGATATGATATATTGAAAAAAGCCGATTTCATACCCGTTATTGCAACTATGGTCCATCAGCATCATGAAAGAATTAACGGGTCGGGATATCCGTTCGGGATCAAAGGAGATGAAATACTCCCGGAGTCCCGTATACTGGCGGTCGCAGACACGGTTGAAGCGATGGCAAGCCACCGGCCCTACAGGGCCTCTCTCGGCATAAACCCGGCGCTTGATGAGATAAAAAAGGGCCGTGGCTATTTATATGATGCAGATATGGTTGATGCCTGCCTGAGACTATTCGAGGAGAAGAGTTTTAATTTATAGAAGGGGTGAACGCCCTTTTCCTGATAAAATCCGCGATTTCATCCGCAACCTCTCCGGTCTTTTCAAAGTGTATGGCATGCCCGCTTTCAAGTCTGACGAGCCGGTTCCCGCTTTTTCCGGAAAAGAGGTGGCCTATGAACTGCATGACCTTATTGTTATCCACGATCCGGTCGTTTTCCGCCAGGAAAGCGAGAACGGGCAATCTGTTCTTCAGCATTGAAAACCATGAAAGCTCCTGAATCTCATCCATTATGCTCGCCGACTTTAACGTGAGAGTGGTCGTTTTAAGGGTATCTCTATCGATAAAATCAAGCCATTTTTCGACCAGCGTGAAATCGGTCGCTTCCATGGGAATCGGAATGCAGGCATGATCGCGTTCGGGTTTCAGTTTGAATTCCGAAATCATTTCCATTACGATTTTCTCGGCTATGCTCAGGACTGATCTGAACCGCTCGTTCCAGAAAAAGCCGGGGGTAAGCAGTATCAGGCTTTCGAGCGTGTCTTCTGTTTCCGCTGCGGCAACGGCAGCATATTGCGCTCCCTGGCACCAGCCTGCGAGATGAACTCTCTTAAAGGATTTTTTTAGAAATTCGATCTGCTTTACGACGTCATCAATGACAAGCCGGACCGAGCCGAGATCTCCGTGATTCTCATTAAGGCCGCAGCCCCTTCTGTCGGACGCGACAACAGTTATTCCGGGCGACGAAGAACGCAGGCTTTTCGCCAGAGGCGCCTGCCAGCCGGAGTGGCTCATGCCTCCGTGCAGAATCAGAAGCGCGTCTTCTCCTTTTCTATTGCCCCAGAGACGGTAATGAATCTTGTACTTATCGGGCATTTCGATAAAATCTACTTCGGGCGCGCCATCATCCGGAATATCGGGCATGCGGCAGGTCATCCCGAAGCCGGTATTCCAATTTTCAGCCGGGATGACTTTAAGACCGCGGACTGTTTTGAGATAATAGGGAAAATCAAGATTCAGCATTCCGGCATGCCCGAATTTAAGCATAGGTTCCGCCGGTTCGCGCTCTACCAGATAGTCGCCGAATGCTCCTTCGTGCGCTATAAGGCTCTCTCCGGCTGCCGAAGCCGCAGTGAGAGCCGCCCGCGTAAGCAGCGATGTTTCTCCAACATGGCAGCCTATGATAACCGGCCAGCCTATTTTTTTTAAATTACCGATAAGTTCCAGAGCTCTTACAAGACCGCCAACGCGTGATATTTTAATATTTGCGATGAATTTTCCCGGTCTGTCCGTGTAAAGAGATAAATCATCCATCGTGCAGAGGCTTTCATCGAGAATAACCGGAAGGCCTGTGGCCACGCTTATTCTGCTTAGATCCGCTGCATTTCGAGCTCCAACCGGCTCTTCAAGTGCGAATATACGCCCGCCCAGCGCTTTTATATACTCTATGGCCTCGTCGCAACGGTTTTTCCAGAGATTATTTGCATCAAGGCGTATGCGTATTTCTTTAACATCGTGCTTTACTGCAAGCTCTTCAAGAACTGTGAGCTTCTCTCTGTCACGATCGAGGTTGCCGCTCAGCTTTATTTTGAAATCAGAGAGCCTGCGTATCAGGTATTTATCCGCCAGGGTGGTATATTTCCACTTTTTATCATCTCCCAGGACGGCTGTGTAGCGGGCATTAAGACTGCTTCCATTCAATCCGAGAAGTTTCTCTACACTGCATTCCGCCTCACGGGAGAAAAGATCAAGAAGCGCCATCTCCACGGCGCACCATGCCGACGGGTATCTGTCGATAGCCCCGCCGTTTCTTTCAATCCACTGCTTAAGATCGGAGAGGTTTCCGAAATCCGCTTTTCCGTCTGAAAAATTCTCCTTTATCCATTTGATGCTCGACTCAAGTTCGTCACCTGCCACATAGACTCTCGGACAGCCCTCTCCGTATCCGGAATATCCGTTCCTTGCAGCGCATACCCAGACGCTTTCTCCTTCATTTCTGGTTGCAGAGGCGTGGCGGATTGTAGTTTTCAGTTTGAGTTTCAGCGGAATTGCATCAATATTGACGGAAGTCGAAGTCACAATCGTTTTTCTCCTTTTGTTTTTTTAAGTTACTATAATTGTTTGTTAATTATGTCAAGATTATACGCGCGCTTTTAATCGCTCTTTTCGTGATAAAGAGAATGTGATAAGATGTAATAAAATTTTATGATAATAAAACAAAGGAGAAATCTGTGGGTAAAATGATGAATGCGAAAGAATATGAAGAGAGTCTCAGAAAGCTCAGGCTTGAAGTATATATGTTCGGAAAGAAGATTCAAAATGTTGTGGATGATCCCATCATCCGGCCTTCCATGAATGCCGTTGCCGCCACATATGAGTATGCCCATAAACCGGAATATGAAGATATTCTGACTGCAAAGTCTCATCTTACCGGAAAAAAAATCAACCGTTTCACCCATATTCATCAGAGTGCGGATGACCTTGTAAAAAAGAGCAAAATGGGACGCCTGATGGGGTCACTGACAGCCTGCTGCTTCCAGCGGTGCGTTGGGATGGATGCCCTGAATGCACTCTCAATAACCACTCATGCCATCGACCTGAAATACGGCACTGAATACAACAAGCGTTTTCTCAGGTTCCTGGGATATGTCCAGGAGAACGACCTTGTCTGCGACGGCGCAATGACCGATACCAAGGGCGACCGGTCGCTACCTCCCCACCGGCAGGCAGATCCGGACATGTTCCTTCATGTTGTCGGGGAACATTCAGACGGAATATTGGTGAGGGGCTCAAAAGCCCACCAGACGGGAGCGGTCAATTCGCACGAGATAATAGTAATGCCCACTCTAACCATGCGGGCGGAGGACAAGGATTATGCCGTATCTTTTGCCGTTCCGAGCGATACGCCTGGGATCACTTACATTATGGGCCGCCAGTCCTGCGACACGCGGAAATCGGAAGGAATGACCTTTGACAGGGGAAATATGTTCTACGGGGGGCACGAAGCGCTGGTTGTTTTTGACGATGTCTTCGTTCCATGGGAGCGCGTTTTCATGTACAGGGAATATGATTTTACAACGCAGCTTGTTGAAAATTTTGCGGCGTATCACAGGCAGAGCTATGCGTGCAAGGTGGGGGTGGGGGATGTCCTTATAGGGGCGGTCCAGACGGCAGCCGAATACAACGGAGCCGAGAAAGCCTCTCATGTTAAAGACAAGATAGTTGAGATGAATCAGTTAAACGAGACTCTCTTCTGCGGGTGCATCGCCTGTGCTTCAGAGGGGCGCAAGGAACCGGGCGGTACCTGGCTTGTTGATCTTCTCCTTGCGAACATTCATAAGCAGAACATCACCCGCTTTCCCTATGAAATTGCAAGGCTTGCGCAGGATATCGCAGGCGGTCTCATGGTTACGCTCCCTTCAGAGTCCGATTTCAGGGCGCCTGAAACGAGAAAGTGGCTTGAGAAATATTTCAAAACAAAGCCGGATGTTCATGCGGAACAGAGGGCAAGGATCCTCAGGCTTATCGAAAATATCACGATGGGCTCGGCCGCCGTTGGCTATCTCACAGAGTCAATGCACGGGGCCGGCTCGCCGCAGGCACAGCGCATAATGATAGGAAGACTTGTCGATA
>JAUPLM010000021.1 GCA_030836965.1 Thermodesulfobacteriota bacterium
AGTCTTTTCAACAGTTGTTCGCGAAAGGAGCCAAATTCCGCCAACGCAACTTCAGGCAGCGGCTCACCTCTGGGGATTTGTATCCTCAGGGGGTTTACCGGTTTATTGTTTACACTAATCTCATAATGCAGATGCGGGCCTGTCGCAAGCCCGGTGGAACCGACATATCCTATAACTTCACCCT
Source organism: Thermodesulfobacteriota bacterium (assembly GCA_030836965.1). Classification (GTDB taxonomy): domain Bacteria; phylum Desulfobacterota; class Desulfobacteria; order Desulfobacterales; family RPRI01; genus RPRI01. The sequence goes on from JAUPLM010000021.1 coordinate 185, forward strand.
GATCAATTTTAACTCCAGGAGTAATGCCTTTACAGATCCTTGAGAGATGACCATAGCAAGTCTTGTATCCGTTGTGGTGCCTTATCATCACAAGTTTTCCGTATCCTCCCTGATAGCCTGAAAAGGTAACCGTGCCAACTCCCACGGCCGATACAGGCGTGCCTTGAGGTGCGGAGTAGTCAATCCCATGATGTGGTCTGTATCTCTTGAGAATAGGGTGTAACCGGCTCTTTGAAAATCTGGAGCTGATTCTTCTGAAGCTCAAAGGAGCTTTTAAAAATGCCTTCTTTAATGCTTTCCCTTCATCGTCGTAATAACCGGCCTTCCCATTATGCTCAAATCTGTATGCTTTATATTCTTTGCCATTGTTTACAAATTCGACAGCCACAATGTTGCCGTATTTCTTGAACTCGTTATCCTTGTAAAGTTCCTCGACTACTACCTTGAACGTATCGCCGTTTCTCAGATCTGTCGTAAAGTCGATGTCCCACGCGAATATATCAGATATATTGAGTGCCAGTGAAGTCCTTTCAAGGCCTTCGCCTATTGATGCAATAAGGCTGTCCTTTAAAACACCTCCTATCTGACCTATTCTTTTTTCATATTCGATTTCGATCTTTTCCGCTTTGAAGCCATTTTCATTCCGCATGATATTCAGGAAAAGATCGTCATTGATGCTGTAATTGAAAAAATGAACCTGATTATTCTCATCTACAATGAATTTGTACTGACGGTCCGTAGATATATCTCTTAACTTGTGAATGCCGGCGGATGCATTCCTCATGAGAAACAAGTCCCTTACATCGAGTCCGTATCTTTTGAAGATATCGTAGAGGGTCTCCCCGGTTTTTATGACACCTGTTATCTCCCTGTAAGTTTTTGCTGCGTTTCCGGTAACAGGTAGAGGTGTATCCGGTTTTGATCTGTTAAGAAACTGAAAGCCTCCCGTATATGTTAAGAAAGCGACCAGTAATACGGTGGCGGCAAGAACAACCCTCTTCATTCTGCTCCTTTATTGTTATGAGTATAGATAATGTGCCAGCCTTACAGATTTATTTATAAAAAGGCAAATATTTATTTGCCTTTACCGGTTTCCTGCCGGGCATAAAAGACTTTCCTTTTCCCTCCGCACCGATTCATTAACCAATATAGTATCCCCTGAATAGCACGACTTCCAATAACTCCGATTGAAGCCATACCTTTGCTTCGAGGTTTGCATTTTCCTGATTTCAGGAAGTACGCTTCTTGCCCAATCAGTCTGAGATTCGGGAGAAGTATGCCTCTTCTTCATATTTTGTCGTTATTACTTCCTGCCTGCCAGCGTGAAGTAGCTGGTCATTAAATTCCGGTAGTTTGGAATATGGTTGGAGAAGAGCGTGCCGAGGCCTTCAACGTCGTTACGCCAGTCCCGGTGCAGCTCGCAGGCCATCCCGAACCAGTTCATAAGCTGCACACCGGCGGCCTGCATCCTCAACCAGGCACTGTGGCGGGTGACCTCGTTGAAAGTGCCCGAGGCGTCGGTTATCACGAATACTTCATACCCCTCCTCGACGGCGGAAAGCGCAGGAAAGGCTACGCAGACTTCGGTAACCACGCCGGCGATGATGACCTGCCTGCAACCGGTCTTTTTGACCGCTTTGACGAAATCCTCATTGTCCCAGGCGTTGATATTACCGGGGCGGGCGATGTAAGGCGCGTTCGGGAACATATCTTTCAATTCCGGTACAAGCGGCCCGTTCGGGCCGTTTTCGAAACTGGTGGTGAGAATGGTCGGCAGCTTGAAGTACTTGCCGCAGGCGGCAACCGCCAGGACATTGTTCTTGAATTCGCTTGGCGAAAAATCCTGAACCAATGAGATCAGGCCCGCCTGGTGGTCAACTAACAGTAAAGCGGCATCGTCTTTGGAAAGCCTTGCGTACTTGAACGGGATACCCATGATTACCTCCTCTTACGGTTGATCGATCCGGTTTGGACTGGGATTAACGACAAACCAACGTGTATATGTAATGCGCCGGAAAGAACGCATAGGAATTTCGAATGGGTCTTTTGAAAAGCCACTTTAGAAGACCACATTACTCCTCGTTTGTCAATAATCTGAATCTGAATTATAGATGTTTATCTAAATACCGTATGAGAAATGCGCAAAGAATCTCAACTATTGCCATCTTAAGGCTTGTATCAGTCAGCCGGCCCGGAAAAACAATATTACAGGAAGTATGCTTTGCAGTCCATATCGGGTGAATCGCATCATACCGGTTTTAGAAAAAAACAGGCCCTTCAGCACGATCTCTGAAGAGCCTGTTAATTTCAAGCTGTGTTCAAATGATTATTCGCAGGTGAAGTTTGCTTCAATGCGGCGGTTCTTGCTTCTGCCTGCCTTCGTTTTATTGTCGGCAATCGGCTTGGAGAAACCATAACCTCTGGCGCCGATGCGGCCGGCATCGATGCCGAAATTTTTGATTATGTAATTGCTTACGCTTTCAGCGCGACGCTTTGAAAGCCCGTCATTATATTTTTTGCTGCCTATATTGTCTGTGTGCCCGTCGATGGTTCCTTTGGCCTTGGGGAACTCATTCAGGAAGTCACCAACTTTTTTCAGTTCATTGTGAAATTCGGGTTTGATCTCGGCCTTATTGGTGTCGAAATTGATGTCGAGAACCGTCGGGGTGCAGATTTTGACAGGCGCCGGCTTGGGCGCCGGAGCGATAACTATCGGGCAACCGTCCTTGTCGACCTTTGTACCGATCGGTGTGCCGGGACACTTGTCAAGGTAATCATAAACACCGTCTTTGTCGGAATCGAGCGGACAGCCGTCGTTATCAACAGCGACACCGGAAGGAGTTCCCGGACACTTGTCGAGAGTATCTATCACGCCGTCACCATCCGTATCTGCCGGCGGAGCAGGAGCGGGAGCCGGTACTGCCATGACCGGCGCTTTAGGAGGACAAAGGGCATTGGCCTTTTCTGTCGCCTTCTTTGCCAGAGCAGCTCCTTCTTCCGTACGGCACGACGCAAATACGTTATAGGCGTTGTTTCTCGCGTCTTCGGCTGCTTTAAATTCATCAGGGCATAGTTTGTCCTTCCCCGCCTGTCTCGCTGCGTCTAAAGCCCGGTCCGCTTCCTGCATTTCAGACCGGATAAACATACCGGGAATCTTGCCTCGTCCTGTATTTACTTCATAATTAGCGCATCCGATCAATGTTACCGCTGAAATCACCGCTATCAGCAGAGACAAAATTCTTAATTTTGTTGTCATCTTCATTGTTACCTCCTTTCCGTTTGTTGAAAAAAAATTGTGTTGTCCGATCTCTGCTTTACGAATCATTCTTAAATCCATAATAGCAATAAATCCGGCTTTACCGTTAAAGCTTGCTGTTAATCGATATTATAACGCAGATCCGACGTAAAAACTTGGTTGAACAACCCTTTCGCAGGGATTTTGCCGCATCCCCGGAATTTGAATATCCTGATTGATTGATTTAAAAGTTATTATGAGAATAATTTTCTTTTAAAGCAAGAAATAAATCGAAAATGACACGCTTTATGTTGAAATATCAAGCTCAATCTTAACAGCCAGTCCCAGTTTCTCAATTACATAGGGCTTTTTCACATAGGCGCCGGCGCCAAGAGACTGGGCGGCTTTCACCCGGTCTGTCTCCGAAAAACCGCTCACGATAATCGCTTTCTGTTCAGGATGAATTTCAAGTATGCTTCTGTATGTGTCCAGCCCGTCAATGCCGGGATCCATGATCATATCCAGAACAATAAGATCCACCTTATGTTCCTTCAGGTATTCTACAGCCTCTTCACCGCTTTTTACACTGGAAACGCTGTAATTCAATTCCTTAAGCATTACTGTAGCCAGATCTCGCTGCTCCTTCACATCATCCACAATTAAAATCGATTCCCCTTTCCCCATATATTCGGAAATGGGTACCGCAATATGTTCAGACGATAATTCTTCCCCCGTTACCGGAAAATAAAGGGTAAAAATACTTCTCTTTCCCTCTTCGCTCTCTACGTTGATGTAGCC
>JAUPLM010000280.1 GCA_030836965.1 Thermodesulfobacteriota bacterium
CATCTTTTAATGAATATTTCTGCCAGCAGTATTCCTTTTCTTGTCTCAGAGAACAGGGGAGTGGAAGGTCTCCCGGCAGATATACTTTCCTTCATGTGCGTTCCGCTTATGATAAGAGAAAAAGTACTTGGAGTTTTGACTGCATATGTAACTCATGGCGGAGTCAGGTTCTCTGAGAAGGACCTTTATTATCTTTCATTTATGGCACAAAATGCCGCTCAGGCTATTGAAAACTTGGCTCTTTATGAAAATATATACGAAAATCTCTTTGCAACCCTATATGGTTTTGTAAGTGTACTGGATGCAAGGGATTCTTATACCCAGCTTCATTCAAACCGCGTCACTGATATATCCACCATTATTGGGAGAGAGCTTGGATGTACCACCGAAGAGCTTGATATATTAAACGTTGCCGGCCGGCTTCATGATATCGGCAAGATAGGCATAAGGGACGAAATACTATTGAAACCGGATAAGCTGACGAAAGAAGAATTTGAAAAAATTAAAGAGCATCCCTTGATTGGGGCGAATATCATCAAAAATCTTGGGTTCTGGAACAGAGAAATAAACATAATAAAATGTCATCATGAAAGATTCGACGGGACCGGTTATCCGGACGGACTAAAGGGGAAAGAGATCCCCCTCTTGTCCCGTATTCTGAGTATAGCTGATGTATATGACGCCTTAGCTTCCGACCGGCCATACAGGAAAAGGATGGAGGAAAAATGCATATTGAAATATATGCAAGAGGGAGCAGGTACTCAATTTGACCCCGAAATAGTTGAAGTCTTTTTAAAACTTTATAATCAAGGCAAGATAATAAAATGATTTCACATCAATAACTAAACATCCAGTAAATCGGTGGAACTGCCGTTACCCTTTAAACCGTTGGAATTTTATGAATAATTCAAGGTCTCTATTTTCAAAAGCTATAAAAAATTTTTTACACAATGTAAAAAAGCCTGACACACTGCAAATAAAATCTCCATTTAGAACGCTCTGCCTGTAATTTACAATCTCCTTATAATACCCCTCTATTGCATCCGAATTAACCGTATTAATAATATTCCATCTCTTTTTAACTTATCTGGCATATTTCTTGTAACAATATAAATCAAAAGTCAATTTTTAATTTTGATTCCTGCGGTTCGCATGCGCACCCATATCTAAACTGAACATATTTATGATAATTACCATAGGCCTTCAAAAACGCAGAAAAAGGAGGTTCCGGCTGTGCTGAAAGAAGCTGAAACAAGCGGGAAACAGACAGATTCTGAGGAGTTCTCCAGGGAAAAACTGGCTACCGTGGATGACGTAATCAATCGCCACCGGTCAAAGGCAGGAGCTTTGATTCCGGTTTTGGAAGAAGTGCAGGAAATTCTCAGCTACCTGCCTAAATCCATTCAAAAAAGAATTGCAAACGGATTGGGAATACCCTTAAGCGAGGTATGGGGAGTGGTGACCTTCTATTCCTTTTTTACTACAACGCCGAGAGGGCGGCATACCGTGCGTTGTTGCCTGGGTACGGCCTGTTATGTCAGGGGAGGAAAAAATAATCTTGAAATGCTTACAACTCTCCTGAAAATCAAACCGGGTTCAACATCCGAAGACCGGCGGTTTTCGCTGGAGACTGTCCGCTGTGTGGGAGCCTGCGGCCTTGCTCCGGTTATTACCGCAGACGGGGAAACCTTCGGACAGGTAAAACCCATGAAAATCCCGGAAATTCTGGAAGAATTCAAGTAACTCTGATTATCAATATCAAGAGTTTATAAACCTTTTTAAAGAGAAGGAATACTCGGATGAATCTATTAACTCCGGAAAGTTTGAACAGACTCCGCAATGAGATGAGCCGTTTCATGGCCGTCCGTTTCATAGATGACATTCCTGCCGGACACCCGGTTTATCCTTATCACCTGATGATATGTGGCGGTACAGGCTGCCATGCATCCAAAAGCATGGAAATCGAACGTCGCCTTGCCGAAGCAATTGAGGGGAGGCAAATCGGGGATAAAGTCATTCTCATAGAGACCGGCTGTAACGGCTTCTGCGCACAGGGGCCGGTAATGGTTGTTTATCCTGGGGGCATTTTTTATGAATATTTGAAGCTCGATCACGTAGATGACATTATTGACCAGCACATTCTCAAAGGTTGTCCTGTAGAGCGTTTAATGTATCATGATCCGGTCACAGGAAAGGTAATCCCACGATTGAAAGATATACCCTTCTTTTCCATGCAGCAGGCTCGTGTGTTAAGGAACAGGGGGTTAATAGCAGCCGAGCGTATAGAAGAATACATAGGAACCGGAGGTTATCTTGGGGCATGTATAGCCCTTTTTGAAATGAATCCCGATGAGATTGTCAAAGAGATAAAGATATCCGGATTGCGGGGACGGGGCGGAGCAGGGTTTCCGACCGGCCTGAAATGGGAATTTGCCAACCGGTCAGCAGGCCCGGTCAAATTCATTCTCTGCAACGCTGATGAAGGTGACCCCGGAGCTTTCATGGACCGGAGCGTACTTGAAGCCGATCCCAATTCAGTTCTTGAAGGCATGATTATCGCGGCCAAGGCAATCGGCGCCCATCAGGGGTATGTTTACTGCCGGGCCGAATATCCGCTGGCGGTAAAAAGGCTCAATATAGCCATTGAACAGGCACGCAATTACGGCCTTCTTGGAAAAGATATCCTGGGTTCAGGTTTTGACTTCGACCTGGAAATATATCGCGGTGCAGGAGCTTTTGTCTGCGGGGAGGAAACGGCTCTTATGACTTCCATCGAA
>JAUPLM010000281.1 GCA_030836965.1 Thermodesulfobacteriota bacterium
CCGCTGACGTTTCAGTTTCATGTGGTCCGCGGCCAATTGATTATCGATAACGATGAGGACCCCCGCTGTGAATTCATGGAGCATGTTGCCCGACATTACCTGGACATGAAACCTTTATATATCAGGGCCATTAAGGAGGCATTCGGAGCATGAACTTAAATCCTGGCTTTTGTAAAAACGTGAGAGCACCGAGAATCCTGGTACAACGTGCGTGTATCCCAAGCCATATTTCCGATTACCCCCGTCAGCAATTATTTCTTTACCAGGAAGAAGGATAGGCGAATAGCGATGAGTCGCTTTTTTAATACGGCGGAACAAATATGAAAATAATCTTTTTAGACAACGACGGTGTTGTTAATACAAGGAGATCGGAAAGAGATTAAATCGGAAGATTAGGAAAAAAAACCCATTAAAATTTAAAACTAATTATGGACACCGCGGCGGATACCTTTGTAGTTATTACCAGTTCCTGGCGCTACCATCATAAACTTTCCGAGATAAAGGAATTTTTCCATCAAGCAGGGATCAGCCCTGGGCGGATTTTGGATATTACGTCTGATCTCAGGCGTGATGAGGGGCAGATAAGACATGATCCCGGGCGAAATGAAGAAATACAAGCCTGGTTGGATCAACATCCTGAAGTCGAAAAATTTGCCATAATTGACGATGTTGACTTTGATCAAATGGAAGGCCTGGAAGAGCATTTCTTCCAAACGCAGTTCGAGGAGGGCTTGACTCTTGATCAAAGCCTTAAAATAATTAATCATCTGAACAGTTAAGGACACAGGACAGACGGAAAGCGCCACCTCCTGGCACTGGGCGCTGTAGTAACGTACTTCATCGTCGCTTTCATTGTGCATGCAGCATCCGATTTTGTCGCGTGGAGAGATGAGTCAAAAATGCGGACGTCGGCGAACAGCAGGAAATTCAGACACTCTCCAAACTCATTTCATGGCTCCGTGTAATCTTTGAGTTCATTGTTCCGATCGTCATCGCGGGCTACGCCATTCTACTTCTGTTTACTGCGTCGCCGCCGTAAGCGCCGTAGAGTGCCGGTGGAGCCTAATTTTTCCTATCACTGCTGCCTCCGGCGGCCAGGGGATAAGTGGAATGATGAGTTACGAATGATGAAAAAATTCTTTTAATGGGAGAAGAGAGAAGAATCATTATACAAGAAGAAAAAAAGAAAACGGAAGCCAGGAAGGTAGTGTAAAGAGAATTTATTTATATGGCAGTTGATACGCTTCAAGAGAGGGCGACATCTTTTCAAATTCAGGATCTTTATGAACAAGAATACCCTGGTAATCTCGACACAATGCAGCTATAAATGAGTCGGCTAATGAAATACGATTGACTGCTTTTAATTTACCGGCCTTCATATTTAAGTCTTTATAAGATTCGACAACGTGAACTGCAAGCGACTGAATTAATTCTATTCTCCGTAATGCCTCTGTTTCGCCTTTCTCCTGGATTGAAATATAAAAAATTTCCGTGAGGCTGATAAAGGAAATATAAATCTCCGCCTCTCCCCTTTCTGCCTTGATTAAAAAATTCTCAACATCGGCAGCACCTTCCTCATCTTCAATATATGTTAAAAGGGCGGATGTATCAAGTATATAAATTTCTTCATCTTGTATCATATTTAATGTCATCCGCTCTAGATTTGAGCAACCTTTCGGTGAGTTTTTCTCCTCTCCCAGAGCCCCTAAATAATCTTCTCGCTTCAGACGGCAAAATTTCTTCTGCCGGATTCGGGAAGATTACAAGGACTTCAGTTTTGTTTTTTGTCCTAATAGTTTCGATGGGTTTAATGTCATGCCCATCAAATAAAGCTCTAACCACTTGCATTTTTTTTACCTCCTGCATTATTATATCTCGATTCCTGTTTTTTTTCAACACTAATAACCGCACAGTCGTCCTGTCCAGGTTCCCTACTTCGAAAAACACCTCAGCCGTGCAATAGGATACAGCAGCATGCTGGCTCCGACGGGTCCCATGCTGGAACTCACTATAACCATATTTCCGCTTATGCCCGTTAACAATTAATAATTAACCATTGACCATTAACAATTATTCCTTAAACAGGCGAAGACTTGACATTTTACTGTTTTTCCAGTATTTTGTTATGTGATCATAAGGAGAAACAGGATGACTTCTAACAGGATCGATGTTGTAAGGGCATTCATCACAGCGATCAACCGGCAAAACCCTGCTGAGATGTCTACGCTGATGACTGAAGATCACACTTTCAAAGACTCCGGGGGCAATATGCAGTCAGGGCGTGAGGGAATGATCGCAGGATGGAAGCAATACTTCTTGATGTTCCCGGACTACGAAATAAGGGTCGAGAACATCCTGGAAGACGAAAACTTTGTCGCGATTTTCGGGTCAGCTTTTGGGACGTACAACGGCAAGCGTGGGCTTGTCACGGAAAACAAGATTGAAATGCCGGCTGCCTGGAGAGCAGTGGTAGAGAATGATAAGATCAAATTTTGGCAGGTCTATGCAGATTGGACTGAAGGCACCAGGATAATCAAGGAAGACAGCGAACAGGCAGCCCAGGAAAAATCAATAGGCGCCTCCGGCGTATAAATTTCAATCCATTACAGATTATTGCTGCTGTTCTAACAATACAATTCGGTTAAGCACACGTATCGGTCACGCAGCAATACCGGCATGAAGCATAACAGGTCTTAACTCCACAAGTAAAGTTGCTGGGATTACAATAGGGACCAAAATCAGGATC
>JAUPLM010000282.1 GCA_030836965.1 Thermodesulfobacteriota bacterium
ATTATTTTCTATGAAACCAACTTAGCGGCGGGATAGGGCAAAATAAACAATTTGTTATAAACGGAGGAAATGTCCGGATGAAAAATGTAGCTGGCCGGGAGACAAATCTCAATTCAATCGACAGGGAGCCTTATTATCTTGCCCGCGGGAATGAAATTAATATGTTTGAGGCCGCGTTTGGAGCGAAACTTCCGGTCATGCTTAAGGGTCCGACAGGATGCGGCAAGACGAGATTCGTAGAGTACATGTCTTATCGGTTAAAACGTCCTCTTATCACAGTTGCCTGCCATGAAGATCTTTTTGCAACCGATCTCACAGGCAGGTTTCTGTTGAAAAATGATGAAACGGTCTGGATGGACGGGCCCCTGACAACAGCGGTTCGCACAGGCGCAATATGCTATCTGGATGAAATTGTCGAAGCCAGAAAAGATACAACCGTTGTAATTCATCCGCTGACCGATCACAGGCGTTCTCTCGGGATCGATAAAAAGGGCGAGGTTATATCCGCGCATCCCGGTTTCATGCTGGTCATTTCCTATAATCCGGGATACCAGTCGATTCTAAAGGACCTGAAGCAGAGCACACGCCAGAGGTTCGTATCTCTTGAGTTTGATTATCCTGAAGCTGAAAAGGAAGCCGAAATAGTCTCCCATGAGGGAGGTATTGATGCGGGTACGGCATTAAAACTTGTATCCCTTGCCGGAAAAATAAGAAGCATGAGGGAGCATGGCCTGACCGAAGGCGCGAGCACCAGGCTGCTGATATACGCGGCACAGCTTATCGGAAAAGATATCCCGGTTAAGGAAGCCTGCATCTCAGCCATATGCCTGCCGCTGACGGATGACGGAAAGCTTGTTGAAACTTTGACGGACCTTATAGATGACGTATTCTGATACCGGCATAAAATTGAAGATTATTAACTAACAAATGTTAGCAAGCCCATATCCCTACATGGCTCTATATCGGATATTATAAAAGGTTCAAATCTTGGAAGGTACAAATCCGTTAAAAAATCTCTATCTTGCCGACCCGGAAACCGCGAAATCGGTTGAAGAGAAAATAAAAAATAAAATTGCCCTTACAAAAGAGCAGGCCCTGATATTTACGGATGAAGTCATATGGGCTCTGTCTGAAGATCGTGCATTTGGAAGCGCTCTCGTGGAAGGCTATATAAGCCTTTTTAAAAACGCAAATCCAGATAAGATTCATACATACAAAAAACTTGTGCGAAAAGCGGGCGAAACGGGTCCAACCCTCGGGCGGATAATGGCGGAACATCTTGTTTCCGTGCTTTTACATGGCGACGAAACTCTTCTTGGAAGCTTTCTTGGTGCCGTATATTCAATGCGGAAAAAAGGAACTTATACGTTAGCTGAACCGCTTGAAGCCGTTACGATCCTGCTTGATAAAGGGGAGATCAAGGCGTGTTCCGTTTATCTTGAGATTCTTGAATCTCTTTTCGCAAAAAATTTGACATACGGGGAATGCCGTCATTTTGCGCATCTGCTGCCGAAAGCGGTCCTCTCTTTTCCACCTTTAAAAAGAACCTGGCAGGCGGAGCAGCTTTACAGGATTATCCTTGAAGATTATCAACTTGCAGATCCGTTTCTCGAAGGCATGGAGAAAGGGCTTTCTTTTCTTTTACAGGATGCCCTGAAGGAGTTTGTTTCCATCGGCCTTGAAAAAATAAGAAAAGAGAAGCAGTCCGGAATTAAATATCTCTCTCTTGACTCCAGGTCCGGCGTGGATACTCTTATGAGTCTGCAGACGGCTGTTCCGCTTTCAGGCGTCCGGCTGCAGCTTACCCGGTACGTCAGGGCAAAAACAGGAACTTTGTTTTCAATCTGTCCGCTTTCCCAAATGCCGAAAAACATGAGGCAGGAAGTATTGAATGAACATGGTGGCAAGCCGTTTGTTTTTTCCTGCGTAAAATTCATTTATCTTCCTGATGAGATAAGTCTCTTCGGCAGTTTTGATGAAAACAGGGATCTATACAAGTGCCTTGTGCGGCTTGAAGCGGGATACCATGAGTTCAATTCATATGAATTTGATTTTGAAAGAGCGCTTCACTATAGCGGCTGTTTGAAAGACGGGTATGCCCCTGAACGCGGCAGAGAGCCTCAAAAAGATTGTTCGGATCTGGAAAAATTTTTTGAACTATTTGCCGTAAAGGATCTCGCCGCCGATCTTTTTAATATATTCGAACAGGGACGTCTCAGGGTCATCAGCATGGAAAAATATCCGGGCCTTGTCAGAATTTCCTACCCCCTGCTTTTCAGGGAAGCGGGAAGGATATGGAAGGATGAAAATCCCGAGCCGCTCCTGTTTCTTCTGTATATGAGAATAGCGCTCGGTAAAGACCCCGGTGCTCCTTTTTCAGCTGATGTTGAAACAATCAGGCTTGCGGATTCCATATACGGACTTTTTGAAAAAACAATGGAAGAGAAGAGAAGTATTGAAAAATGCGCTTGA
>JAUPLM010000283.1 GCA_030836965.1 Thermodesulfobacteriota bacterium
ACGATATCCGTCTTATTCAGTATAATCAGCATCATCTTTGCATCCATCTCAACTCTTTATATCCGCAGCTACTGCATAATGTGCATTTTAAGCTACGGTATAAATTTCATGCTTGTCTTCTACGCGTGGCTGGTAGCTCGCCGGTTCGGAGAAAAAGAGGGAATGATTGAAGGATTATGGCAGGATATTAAATTCGTTTTCGAAAGAAAAAGTTTATTCTTCTCCTTATTTGCTCCATATGCAATTCTTGCTATATCCGCCTTTATTTATTTTCCTGCGTATTGGAATCTTTCCCCGCCGCCTCTATCTGCAAATGTTCCCAAGGGAATAACGGAAGAAGGGCATCCCTGGATCGGCGGATCGGAAAAGCCTGAGCTCGTTATTACCGAGTTTTCCGATTATCTATGTTTCCAGTGCAAAAAAATGCATTTTTTGCTTCGCCGTCTTGTTGAAAAAAACCCTGAAAAAATCAGACTTATTCACCGTCACTATCCGATGGATCACAGGTACAATCCGCTGGTAAAAGAACCTTTTCATGTTGGATCCGGTGACATGTCTCTTCTGTCAATATATGCGGCTAAAGATGGAAAATTCTGGGAGATTAATGACCTGCTTCTTGGTATTGATATAAGTGGCGATAAGATTGACATAAATGAGTTGGCCCGAAGAATCGGCCTTGATAACAGAAAACTTGCCTTATCCAGATATGATAACAGTATCAGGCATGTGCTTTGGCTCGATATCAGGGACGGTTTGAAAGCCGGGATTACAGGCACTCCGGCTTACATGATAAACGGCAAATTGTATCTCGGAGTAATACCTGCGGATATACTTAAGAAGATTATTAAGTAAATATAAAATAGGCACAAAGGGGCAAAGGAGTAATAAATGGAATATCGAATGTCGAATTTAGAACATATAACTCCCATCAAAAGACGATAGGATAATAAGTTATCATGCAACATAAAACAGAAAAAGATGCAAATAGAATTCCCGGATTCCCGGTGTTGTTTATTCTTCTTGCAGGGCTCACCGCTGTGCTTGTTGTTTCGATAATAATACTCTCTTCGGTTCCGCCTGTATGCAGGGATTCTCTTACTCATCATCTCGCAGTCCCCAAACTTTATCTGATTAATGGGGGAATGTATGAAATCCCTTCGGTTATATTCTCATACTATCCCATGAATCTTGAGCTCTTATATTTTGTCCCTCTTTATTTCGGAAATGATATTGTTCCAAAATACATCCATTTTATTTTTGCATTGCTGACAGCTTTTCTTGTTTACGGATATTTGAAGGAACGATTAAACGCTTTTTATGCCCTTTTTGGCTCTCTTTTCTTTTTGTCGATCCCGGTAATAGTAAAACTTTCAATAACGGTTTATGTTGATTTGGGTCTTATCTTCTTTTCAACCGCATCCTTGATATTCCTTTTTAAATGGATTGAAAAGGATTTCAGGCTTAAGCATCTGTTTTTTTCAGCTCTTTTTTGCGGTCTTGCCCTCGGGACAAAATATAACGCGCTCGTCGTTTTTTTCCTCTTATCCATATTCGTAATGTTTGCCTGTTCCAGGCTTTCCGTAATAGAAGAAAAACGATCCGATTCAATCCGGAAGAGCAAGCAGATTTCCCTGAAATCGCTTTATTTCGGCGTATTCTATATGTTTATAGCTCTTCTGGTTTTTTCCCCGTGGATGATCAGAAATTATGTCTGGACAAAAAATCCGGTTTATCCTCTTTATCAGGGTTTTTTCAGCAGGATTAACGTCCCGGTTGTTCCGGTGGCGCGGAATGCAGACGATAATTCAGCAGAAGAATTAATAAAGAATAGCAGGCGCAAGGAGTGGAGCAATTTTGCAGTAAGGCGGATAATATATAACGAATCATTGACGCAAACACTTCTTGTTCCTATCAGAATATTCTTTGAAGGTGAGGACGGTAATCCGAAATATTTTGATGGCAAGCTTTCTCCTTTCCTTTTCATGCTGCCTTTTTTCGCATTTTTTCGCATAAATCAGGATAACCCTGTCATCAGGCTGGAAAAGGTGATCTTACTCTTATTTTCAATTTTATTTATTCTCTTTGCATTTGCAAAAACCGACATGAGGATAAGGTATATTACGCCTGTGATCCCTCCGCTTGTGATACTTTCGGTAATGGGAGTGCATAATGCATTTTCACTGTTGGGTAGAAGTTTTTCTGGTTTATCAAACAGAATGTTATCGTGTTGTCTCTTCTTTATTTTTGCCATAATAGTATCGATTAATGGCATTTATGTTCTTCAGCAGTTCAGGCTCGTAAATCCTGTGGATTATTTGCGGGGGAAAACCGGGCGGGATGAGTACATTGAAAAGTACCGTCCCGAGTACGCGGCCATTAAATACGCAAACAGTAATATTTCTGAAGACGCAAAAATTCTCTGCTTTTTTCTTGGTAACCGACGTTATTACAGCGACAGAGCGATGCTGTTCGACGATAACATTCTTATAAATTCTGTTAAGAGCTCTGATATGCCTGATATTGTTTTATCAGGTATGGAGAAAAAAGGAATAACCCATTTTCTTATATGGTATGGTATATTTGATAAATGGGTAAATAATAATTTTAATGAACGCGAAAAGGTTTTGCTGAGTAAGTTTTTTAAAAATAATACCGTTCCTCTATTTTCAAAAGGAGGATATGGTTTATTCGAATTGAAATAAATCTGATGGGTAAGGGTTGATTTATAATGGTAATAAAACCGGATTCTGAAAATATTGGGTATATAGATGCTGCCGGAAATAGTTACAAGCGAAAACGAATTGAAAACTGGGGCAGAGCGGCGATAAGAAAGAAAGAAAAAAGAGGAGCCGGTAAATATTACCATAATCTGCTCAGACATTACTACCGGTTTGTAATACCTCCAGGGCTGAAGGTGCTTGAACTCGGATGCGGGCATGGAGACTTTCTCTCTTCCGTTGAACCTGCA
>JAUPLM010000284.1 GCA_030836965.1 Thermodesulfobacteriota bacterium
GCCTCGGCAAGATCCACTTCATTAAACAAGTAAACCCATTTTCTGGACATTTTGATCACCTCTTTTGTTTTTCATATTACTTTATCATCGATGGACATGTAAAAAGTCATATGCGAGCGGATTTGAGATTTTTGGGAAACAGCTTTTTAAATTATTGAGCGTTAAAAATCACAAGCTGTTTGATCCCGCCCTGGGCGGGAGAGTTCTGGTGATTTAGCGAGGTGATTTAAAAATCCCCAAAAAGCTCATTAAGAGAGCATCTTTGGACTTTTTACGCGTCCATCAATTTTCACTAGCATCTTACGCTTTCCGAATCTCTTCCCCGCAATACGGGCAAAAAATGAAATCTCCCTTTAATTTTTTACCGCAATTGCTGCACAACGTTTCCTTATCACCCTGGAAAGATTCAGGCCCATATCCGAATTCTTTTACTTCCTGCTCACACTTGTCGCATATAAGAAATGCTTCACCTTTTTTTACCCTGAAGAGGGGAATAAAAAAGAGACTGAAATAATGATCAACCCTCTTGTAACGCGCCCGGGCCAGACCGCAGACAGGGCATAACTGGGGTTTCTCATCAACTATAGTCGTTTTCGGGGAGACTCCGGCTATAAGAAACATTTCTTAAAACACTCTTGGCTTGCAGATAATTTCCCGGATTCGCATATTAAACAGGTCCGACTGATTTACAGGCTTGAGCACCAGAGCTGAATCCGCTCCCTTGTTGGTTCCACCGGCAGCAATTATGTCTTCACCGGACAGAACTCCCGCATCAGCAGCCATGATCGATATTTCAACAGCTACTTTCACTCCCTGCCCGAACAGCCTCAGGGTTTCGGCTATAAGAAGAGCTGGGTAAAGACCGCCGAACTTCTTGGCAATCGATCTCTCAACTCCGGACAAGGCGTGTGTTGCCGAAACAACGACGGCTCCGTTATCCTCAAGATACTTTTTTGCTGAATCAGGCATCACAACCTTAAAAGGTTCTTCAAAACCGCAATGATATGTCACTACAATAACTTTAAATCCTTCAAATATCTCTAGCGCCTTTTTAGCAGTATCTCCTTTGGAAGATGCGACAGCCACCTCTTTTATTCCTAAAGCTTTTCCGCGCTCATACGCAAGCCTTAGAGTCTTTTCCGTATTAATTTTTCCCGGTTTATCAAAATACATGTTGACCTCCTTCGTAACATATTGTTGAACATATATTAATATTAGTTTTTTCAGTCAATAATCTTGTTTGACGGTTTCGTAAAAATTCATTCTGTTCGCCAAAGATCTATGGAGGATTGCGCTCCATCTTTCGTCATTGAAGCTTACTAAAATGTACGCTTCATTCCTCAAGGTTCGCGCGCCTTGCATATTGAGATTTTTACATTGCCGTCCGAAATCTGACTTTTTACGAAGCCGTCATTTTTCAAGGAGGTTTATATGGACGAAAATCAGCTTGAAATACTTGATATTTTAAAAGATATTTTAAAAGTAAATTCAATAATAGCAACCGAACTGATACAGCTTGTTGAAAATTCAAGCGAGCAATTACGGGGAAAAATTCCCGGTTCCTGTAAGACCGCACACATGGAATTGAGAAAGGATATTGTAAGAATTGCCGAAAAATGGAACAATGGATGCGATGTTCTGCGTGACCATAATATAAGACACGAATGACGGCTTCGTAAAAAGTCCCTCTGCGGCGTTGCAATTCATTCTTCGTCATTGCGGCGTACTAACATGTACGCCTCATTCCTCAGAATTCGCACGCCTTGCAAAAGGAGCTTTTTACTTTGCCGTCTGAAATTGGATTTTTACCAAGCCGGCATATATTGAACCGAAACAGCGAGCGCTAACCACGCTGCTTGCTGCGGGGAGCTTCTATTCATACACCTGAAAAAAGGAGGCTTAAAGGTGATCATAGATTTTCATACACATATTTTTCCGGCAAAGGTATCCGAACACAGGGAAAAATATTTTGCATCCGAACCTGCTTTTAAACTCCTCTATTCATCCCCCAAATCGAAAATAGTCGGAGCCGAAAGACTGATAGCGGTCATGGATGAGAGCGGTATAGATAAATCGGTCATTTTCGGCTTTCCCTGGCAGAATGAAGATCTCTTCATAATGCATAACGATTATATAATGGATTCGGTTCAAAAATATTCAGATCGCCTCATAGGGTTAGCATGTTTTGACCCGTTTTGCTCCACAGCCGCAAAAGAGGCTGAAAGATGCCTGGAAGCAGGGTTATCAGGCGTCGGAGAGCTCGCCTTTTATACGTCAGGTATAGAGAATGAATCGCTGATGAGGTTAAATCCCATCATGGGGATTTGCAGGGAAAAAGGCGTCCCCGCATTAATCCACACTAACGAACCGGTAGGCCATTACTATCCGGGCAAAACCCCGAATACGCTTTTTGAGATATACAGCCTGATTAAAAGGTTTCCGGATAACAAAATAGTACTTGCCCACTGGGGCGGCGGAATCTTCTTCTTTAATCTTTTGAAAAAAGAAGTGAAAGAGAGCATGAAAAACGTATGGTTTGACACGGCCGCTTCGCCGTTTCTTTATGATACGCCTATTTACAAAGAAGCGACAAATATCATCGGCGCAGATAAGATTCTTTTCGGCAGCGACTTTCCGCTCCTGACGCCTTCAAAGTATTTTGCAGAACTCGGACAAACAGGGCTTGAAAAGGAAGACATAAAAAAAATATGCGGGATCAACGCCGCAAAGCTTCTTCAGAAACCATCAGGCTCAGGAACCTCTGTATAACTATTACCCCACAATCAATTCTTCGAGTGAACGCTTGGGAACATGATGGACAGCTTTATCATCACGCCAGTATTTTATATCTCCATCCCGGCCAATCGGCTCAATCACAACGCTCTCTTTGGGTTTTCCAAGCGCGAGTACAAGAAGTATTTCATACTGATCCGGTATGTTAAGATCTTTTCTGAGAGAATCCTTGCTGATAGAGCCTATTATGCATCCGCCAAAACCTTTTTCAACAGCTCCGAGCAGCATGCTCTGCACCGCTATTCCCGGATCATATCCGAAAGATTCCTTCAGGCGTCTGTCTCCCAGAACAATAATGTAACCCGAGGGTCTTTCTCCATCCGCCGGTCCCTGCCAGTTTTTAAGATAAGCCGCCCATGCCAGATTCCGGAAGATCCGCGCATTCTTCCCGGGTTCACATGACAGAATATATTTCAGTGGCTGAATGTTTCCACCGGAAGCTGAGAGCCTCGAAAGATCCACAAACTCCTTCAGCATGTTCAAATCTATCTCCACATCCTGGTGAAACCGCCTGTAACTTCTGTTTTTTTGTATAAGCTCCCTGACAGTCATCAATAATCTCCGTGTGATAAAAAACCAAAAGATTTCTGCCGTCTCCCGCTATCCATTTACAAATTGCTGATTATGCCCAGTGTGCCATGGATAAAGGCGGTAATAACAAGAGTGATGCCGGTTTTCTTATGTATTCCTACAGGAACCTTGATATAATGAAGACCGGAAAAAAGCTGGAACAACAGCAACATCAGATTTAACAATCCTCCAATCAGGATTATTGAAACGCCTCCGATAGTCATAATAATACTCCTTGCAGGGGTTCGAGTGTAAAAAATTAGACATGTGATTGCCGACCCTAAAAACACTATGATCATTTGATAGTAATGGCCGCTTTTGTGATACCCGCGCTTCCGTGAATATTACAGTATGCTTCTGCTTCGATTTGCGCCGGTTCATTAACCGTGAACTTTACTTCTTTTGTGAAATTTTCCGATTCGGGAGTTCTTGTCGCCGAAAAATCCCATCTTGCAATTTCTTTACCGTTTACTTTGATGTACACCCATTTGATATGATGAAGCATGTTGTTCCCGTGATGCATTACGTTTAATTTGATGGTAACCTCTGTGCCTTTATCCGCTGTTTCAGGAGCAATGATTGTTACCGCCGCTTTGTCGGCCAGAGCAGCGCCGGTTGTGAGCAGGAAAAACACCGTCAAGCAGAAGAGAATTTTAACGAATTTTTTCATGTTTATTTTCTCCTTATTTATAAAACCAGTTTTAAACATACCTTTTTCGTGCATGAAATGAAGCCGGAAACCTGTAAAAATATATATGAGCTTAGGCAATATAAACAAACGTTTATTGTTTTTCAAGGAGGTAATGATTTCTTGCCTCTTTTTTAACTCCCGGATAAAGCTCTCTGCCTGATATATAAGGCTATATCATATTAAAATTGATTGATATTATGTCCGGAATTATATATGTTTCGCCAGCAGATCAAAAGGAGTCAGAATATGAACAGGATACTTATCGGCAGGGGTGAACAACCTGTTCACCTGCTTACCGAGTATGGAAACCGTCATGGCCTGATCGCAGGGGCAACAGGCACGGGCAAGAGCGTATCGCTGCTCGTGCTGGCGGAGGGCTTTTCCCGCCTGGGTGTGCCTGTGTTCATGGCTGATGTCAAAGGGGATATCGCAGGCTTGTCGCAGCCCGGTACAGCCACAGATAAGATAAAAGCGCGCGTCGGGCAGATCGGCATCGAGGGTTACACAAACGAAGCAAGCCCTGTTTTGTTCTGGGATCTCTACGGCAAATCTGGCCATCCGGTACGCACAACAGTAAGTGAAATCGGCCCCGGCCTGCTTGGCCGAATCCTCGAACTAAACGATGTCCAGACCGGAACTTTAGAGATCGCGTTCAAGCTGGCGGACGACGAAGGGCTGTTGCTGCTTGACTTCGACGATCTGCGGGCGCTTCTCGAATTTACAGCTTCAAACCGCAAGAAAATATCATCCGAATATGGCCTGGTCAGCACACAATCCGTGGCCGCGATACAGCGTTCTTTACTGTCACTCGAACGTGAAGGCGGAAAAGCCCTGTTCGGAGAGCCGGCACTGGAGCTGGGAGATCTGATGCGTACAGATTTAAGCGGGCGGGGCATAATCAGCATCCTTGCCGCAGACCAGCTTATTTTAAAACCCCGCCTCTATTCGAGCTTTCTGTTGTGGCTCCTGTCGGAATTGTTTGAAAACCTGCCCGAAGTGGGAGATCTCGATAAGCCAAAGCTTGTGTTTTTTTTCGATGAAGCACATCTGCTGTTTGATGACGCGCCTCCGGCGCTAAAGCAGAAGGTGGAGCAGGTTGTGCGGATAATCAGGTCCAAGGGTGTGGGCGTCTATTTCTGCTCACAGTTTCCGGACGATATCCCTGACGAAATCCTCGGTCAGCTTGGAAACCGCATCCAGCACGCACTGCGCGCCTATACAC
Organism: Thermodesulfobacteriota bacterium; assembly: GCA_030836965.1. Lineage (GTDB taxonomy): Bacteria > Desulfobacterota > Desulfobacteria > Desulfobacterales > RPRI01 > RPRI01. The sequence continues at coordinate 5,277 of JAUPLM010000284.1, forward strand.
CACGTGATCAGAAGGCGGTGCGCACCGCCGCGGAAACTTTCGTTTCCAACAGCAGGATTGACGTGGCCGAGACAATTTCAAAAATGGGGGTCGGCGAAGCTCTTGTATCCACCCTTCAGGAGAAAGGCGTGCCGATGCCTGTGGAACATGCTGTAATATGTCCGCCGCGATGCCGGATGGGAGCTATCACGCAGGAGGAACGCGCGGCTGTCCGGTCACGCAGCCCGGTGGGTATAAAGTATGACTCGCCGGTGAACCGTGAATCGGCGTATGAAATCTTAGGCAGGCGGGCTGTGCCCGAAGAGGCACCCGATAACCGCTTGAAAAAAACTCCGGAAGATCAGCCAGCCGGAAGCAAAGGAGTTCTGAAAGATTTTCTGCTGGGCACAAGCAGGCGCCAGGGCATGGTGGAAACCATGGCTAAGCAGGCGGCACGCACGGTCGGAAGCCAGATAGGCCGGCAGATACTGCGCGGAGTTCTTGGCGGTATATTCGGAGGATCGAAGCGCCGTTGACATGAATTCTGTCAATAAACTGAATTATTGAAGGGATAAGCTCGAAAATAATTTCAAAAACCTTTTAATAGTTGTCCATCACATCGGTATCATCCGTATTAGAAGCATTCTTTTTTTTCATGGTGTGCCCGGATTCCCAACGCTTATCGAGATAATACAAAACGGGAACGGTCATGCGGGAAAAAAGCAGGGATGCCACTTCGCCTGCCATCAGCGATATCGCAAGTCCCTGGAAAATAGGATCAAAAAGTATGACGGAAGCGCCGACCACTACGGCCGCCGCCGTCAGCATCATTGGTCTGAACCTTATGGCGCCCGCGTCAATCACGGCAAGATCAAGCGGCATTCCCTGCGAAAGGCGAAGTTCGATGAAATCAACCAGAATTATAGAGTTCCTTACCACGATCCCGGCTCCTGCTATAAAACCTATCATGGAGGTCGCTGTAAAAAATGCTCCCATCAGCCAGTGCGCCGGCAGAATCCCGATCAGGGAAAAAGGTATGGCGGCCATGATCACCAGAGGAGTTGAAAATGACTGGAACCATCCTACCACGAGCACGAATATCAGTATGAGTACTACCCCGAAAGCTATCCCCAGATCCCGGAAAACTTCATACGTTATGTGCCATTCGCCATCCCATTTCATTGAAAAACGGCGGTCGCTGTCAGGAAGCGCCGAGGTATGCTGGACTATTTTGTAGCCTTCGGGAAGAGACAAAGCCTCTATCTTTTTTTTCATTTCGAGTATCGCATAAACCGGACTTTCCTTTTCGCCCGCAACATCTCCGGTTACATATACTACCGGCATCAGGTTTTTATGGTATATGCTCTTGTCTATACCGGTTTCAGATGCCCTGACAAGACTTGAAACGGATATGAGGCGTCCGTCAGGCTGTGAAATTTTTATTGCTTCAAGGCGCTCGATTCCGGCCCTCTCAGAAAGGGGCAGTTTAAGCAGTATGGGAACATCTTCTCTTTCGCGGGGCTGGTGAAGGAGGCCGGCCGGCCGCCCGGAAAGCGACATTTCCATGGCTTTTGATACCTGATCCGCGCTGATGCCGTGAAGAGCCGCTTTTTCCTTGTCAATAACAAGATTTAACCTTGGCTGTTCTTCTTCCATGTACCAGTCGACGTCGACAACACCGGGGGTTTCGTCAAAAATAGCCTTGATTTCTCCTGCTATATAGCGCTGCCTGTTGTAGTCGGGACCGTAAATTTCTGCCACAAGAGTTGAAAGCACAGGAGGCCCGGGAGGGACTTCGGCGATTTTGATCGAGGCATTATATTTTTCCGCTATCTTCTGCAAAGGTGGCCGGACGCGCTTTGCAATGTCATGGCTCTGGTCTTTTCTCCGCCCTTTTTCAACGAGGTTTACCTGTATATCGGCCACATTCGGCCCTTTGCGCAGAAAGTAGTGGCGCACAAGTCCGTTGAAATTGAAAGGTCCTGCCGTGCCGGCGTAGATTTCATAATCAACTACCTCGTTGACGGTTTTTATATACTCTCCCATTTCGAGGGCGGCGGAGAGCGTGTTTTCAAGGGTCGAATGTTCCGGCATATCGATTATTACCTGAAATTCACTCTTATTGTCGAAAGGGAGCATCTTGACCTGGACTTTTTTGATAAATACAAGACCCAGGGAAATAAGAAGAAGTACCGATACCATTATTAGAAAAGCGGAACGCCGGAAGGGGTTATGTATGAGCGAAGCCATGACCCGGCGGTAAAGGAGCGTGCTCCATCCCTCTTTCTCGTGTCCGTGGCTTTTCTTTCCGCTTTCCCTGATAAGCTTCATGGAAGCCCACGGAGTTACGACAAAAGCCACAATAAGCGAAAAGACCATTGCCGCTGAAGCGCCGACAGGGATGGGACGCATGTAGGGGCCCATCAGGCCACCAACGAATGCCATTGGAAGTATGGCGGCAATAACCGTCATCGTCGCGAGAATGGTCGGGTTTCCAACCTCGTCAACCGCTTCGATCGTGACCTTTACTTTCGGGCGCTTCTCATTTTCCGGGAGCCTTAAATGGCGCACGATATTTTCAACAATAACTATTGCGTCGTCAACCAGTATTCCGATTGAAAATATAAGAGCGAAAAGAGTGATGCGGTTAAGGGTGTAACCGTAAAGAAAAAATACGGAAAGGGTCAGGGCAAGTGTAACGGGTATTGCAAGAGCGACTATCCCCGATTCACGGCGGCCGAGCGTGAACCAGATGAGTATTGAAACCGATATTATCGCAATCATCATGTGCAAAAGAAGTTCATCCGACTTTTCTTTCGCCGTTTCACCGTAATGCCTTGTAACGGTCATATTTATATCGCCGGGGATTACGGTGCTCCTGGCATCTTCAATTCTCGCGAGTATCCTGTTTGCTACCGTTATGGCATTCGTGCCTTTTCTTTTTGCTATCGTAAGGGTGACGGCCGGGGATGCGCCCTTTGAAAGGTCATTAGCCTTAATATTCTTCTCTTCCGCTGCTGGACCTGCTCCGAAAAAAACATACTGGTCCGGTTCGGCGGGTCCGTCTGAAATAACTGCTACATCGCGAAGGTAAACAGGCCTTCCTTCATGAACGGATATAACAACGTTTTTAACGTCTTCGGCATCACGCAGGAAACCGCCCGTATGCACTATGGTCTGGCCTTCCTGCGAGGGAAAAGATCCGGCATCGGATTCCCTGTTTGCAGCGCATACCATCGAAAAAACGCGTTCGGAATCCAGGCCGAAAGAA
>JAUPLM010000285.1 GCA_030836965.1 Thermodesulfobacteriota bacterium
AAAAAATGGAAAGAACGTTGTCTATAATAAAACCGGATGGAGTTTCACGGGGCCTTATCGGTGAAGTTATCTCGCGCTTTGAAAAAAAGAATATTAAAATCGTCGCCATGAAAATGATTCACATGACTAAAAAACAGGCTCAGGGTTTCTATGCCGTACATAAGGATCGCCCTTTTTTCGGAAGCCTGACCGATTTCATGTCATCAGGCCCTGTCGTTGTAATGGCTCTTGAAGGAGAGAACGTCATATCAAAAAACAGGGAACTTATGGGAGCAACAAACTACAAGGAAGCGGCTCCAGGGACAATTCGGGCCGATTTTGCGACTGAGATAGAAAAAAATATCGTGCATGGTTCGGATTCTCCCCAATCCGCAGCCTACGAAATCGGATATTTTTTCAACAGTTTTGAAATTGCAGGCTGATGCCGGAAAGAGTAAATCCTGATAATATTTCAATTGTAATGGTTCGGCCCCGGTATCCTGAAAATATCGGGGCTGCCGCAAGAGCAATGTGCAACATGGGCATAAAAAAGCTTGTTGTAGTCGCTCCGGCAAATTATGACATTGAAAAAATCAGGAAACTGGCAACTCATGCCGCTTCCGAAGTGGTTGACCAAATAGAAATATTCGAACAGCTGAGAGAGGCCCTATCCCGGTATAGCTATGTCGTCGGCACTACAGCCCGCCTCGGAGGCGAACGCCGGTCTATATCCTCTCCGCAGGTTGCGGCAAAAAATCTTGCGGCCATATCCCGGAAAAACAGAATCGCGATTCTGTTCGGCCCTGAAGACAGAGGCCTTTTAAATGATGATATCAGGCTCTGCCACGAGATCGTCAATATTCCGGCTTCGGATTTTTCCTCCCTGAATGTTTCACAGGCCGTTCTGATAATCTGTTACGAACTTTTTCTCGCAGGCCTGGAAGAAAAACCAAAGTTTGTCCCCAGGCTTGCGACACGCCATGAGCTTGACGGAATGTACGACCAGCTAAAGGAAATTCTTGTCAGGATCAATTATATAAACCCTGAGAATCCCGACTACTGGATGAACAAGCTGCGCCTTTTTTTCACGCGCATGGAACTCCGCGCAAGCGAAGTAAGCATTATAAGAGGCATATGCAGGCAGATCGACTGGTATGGCAGGAGATTTCATAAAGAGGACTCTGCCGGGAATAAAAAAATAAATAAAAAAGATGGACTCGAAAAAGTCAATCAACAGGCCGAGGGCGGTTAAGCCCCGGCCTGGGGTGAGGGTGGAACCGTTTGAATTTATTTCAAGCGGCGGGAGAGGGGAAGCCCTTTCCCGCCAAGTAAAAAGTCGTTTTTTGACTTTTAACGAAGGTATCAAAAAAGGATCCATATGAGACTTGTCAGATTTGGTGAAAAAGGTAAAGAAAGGCCGGGCCTGCTTAAAAAGGACGGGATGATCGTTGATTTGAAAAGAATCTTTCCCGATATGCCGGATATCGGATATGAGTTTTTTAATAACGGCTGGATTAAAAAGATATCGGCCGTTGATGACCCGGGTTTGAAAATGAACGTGCGGATCGGATGCCCGATTTGCAGGCCGTCAAAGATAATCTGCCTTGGCAAGAACTATACCGAGCATGCCAGAGAAGGCGGATTTGACAGCCCGGGGAAACCCCTTCTTTTCTGTAAAACTCCAAATGCTTTAAACGGACCGTTTGATGATATTTTGCTCCCTGAAAGCAGCGGTCAGGTTGACTGGGAGGTTGAACTCGCAGTCATAATCGGACGGGAAGGGAAAAGAATAGGAAGAAAAGACGCTCTCCATTATATTGCCGGATACTCGGTTATGAATGACGTTTCAGGAAGGCAGGCTCAGTTTGCTGATTCACAGTGGTACAGGGGAAAATCCTTCGATACCTTCGCGCCCCTCGGCCCCGCGATTGTCACCGGAGAGGAAACAGGAGCCGTGCAGAACCTCCGGCTTACCTGCAAGGTCAACGGCAAAATCATGCAGGATGGTAATACAAAAGATATGATTTTTGACATACCATATATAATAGAAAACATAAGTGAAGATATAACGCTCATGCCGGGAGATATAATATCCACAGGAACTCCTTCAGGAGTCGGAATTTTCAGAAATCCGCCCGTTCTTTTAAGCCCGGGAGATATAGTGGAGTGCTCGATAGAAAATATCGGAACAATTATGAATAAACTCGTCTCCGGTTAATCACAGGGATAATATAAGCTTTGGACCGAAACAGCAGGCACAGACCCTGCTGTTATCTGAAGGTTTCATAACAAACCGAACCGCTCTTCATAATTTTATCAATTATTTTGGAAAGCTGAATTACATTGAAAGGTTTCTGGATGAAACCGTAGCAACCTTTTTTTATTATTTCCGCTGCCTGCCCGCTTACGCTGTACCCGCTTGAAAGAAGAACCTTTACATCCGGATCGATCTCCTTCATTTTTTCGAACACGATGTTTCCGCTTAAATCCGGCATGATCATGTCAAGAATGACCAGGTCTATCTTCCCTCTGTTGAGTTTGTAGATTTCAAGCGCTTCCCTGCCTCCGTTTGCAAGAAGAACATCATAACCGAGTTTTTTAAGGATCTCTTTCCCGAGACTGATTATCATATCCTCATCATCGACAAAGAGGATTATGCCGTTTCCTTTAACAATTTTTTCAACCGGCTGTATAGTCTCGTCTATTTCCTTCTTATCCGATACGGGCAGATATATGTTGAAGGTGGTACCTTTTCCGATCTCACTGTATACGTTTATGAATCCGCCGTGATTTTTTATGATACCGTAGGCTGATGCCAGGCCGAGACCCGTTCCCCTTCCCATCTCTTTCGTGGTGAAAAAAGGATCGAATATTCTCTGTCTTATGGCATCATCCATGCCGACGCCGGTATCTGTTATTGAAATTCTTACATATCTGCCGGGAACGATCCTGTATGACTTTACATACCCCTCTTCAATTATGATGTTTTTTACATCGAGGTACAAATCTCCTCCGGCGGGCATTGCCTGCCATGCATTTACATAGATATTCAAAAGCACCTGCTCTATCTGGCTCTGATCGACTTCAACGGCCCATATTCCTGCCTGAAAGCGGGTGTTGATTCTTATCTCTTTCTTGGTGCGACCGAACATTCCGGAGGTCTTTTCCACAAGTTCGTTCAGATCTGTTGCTTTAACATGATATTTCCCTGATCTCGCAAAACCGAGAAGCTGCTTCGTGAGATTTGAACCGCTTATGACATATTCCTCAATATTTTTAAGCTTTTCATAGTGCGGATCGGCAGGATCTATGTCCATCAGAACTATGGAAGCATTGCCCTGTATGCCCATAAGAATATTATTGATGTCATGGGCAATCCCTCCGGCAAGAGTTCCTATAGCCTCCATTTTCTGAGCCTGATAGAATTGCGATTCAAGCTTCTTTTTTTCATTTTCCGCCCGTACACGCTCCGATACGTCCCGTATAAGCCCTCTGAATCCTGTTTTATTACCGTCCTGATCTATTACAATAAATGTCGACAGCTCAAGAAGCTTTGCGCTCCCGTCTTTGGCAATGATTTCATAGTCGTTTATCTTAGACGGTTCGCCGGTTTGATAAACCCTGTTGAATACATTGTACATTCTTTTCGCGGTTTCGGGAGTTGTGTAATCACGGTTATTCATGCCTATCAGGTTCTCAATGGGATATCCGAGAAGCTTGACCGCGGCATCATTGACAAAAGTTATGTCGCCCTTCAGGTTGACTTCATAAAAAACCTCTTCTATGTTTTCAAGAATAGACCTGTATTTGGTTTCGCTTTCACGAAGGGCGATTGCAGCTTTTTTCCGGTCTGTTATATCCAGTATCTGCGCTACAGTCCTTTTCTCGCCGGTAAGAGACAATATTACTGTTGACGATATTTCAACAAAAATCTTAGCCTCATCCTTTCTGACAAGGCAGGCCTCATAACTGCCAGGAGCAGTAGCTCCGCTCTGCCTTAAATGGTAATTTTTTTCAACGAGTTCCCTGCTGGACTGGTCGATATAAATCCTGAAATCCTGCCCTGTCATTTCATATCTTGTAAAACCCAGGAGCTGGCAAATTTTGTCGTTTACATATTCAAGCCTGTAGTTTTCATCAACAACTACTATTCCCTGATTGGAATTTTCGACTATGGAGCGGTAACGGTCTTCGCTGTCCATCAGAATTTTTTCGGCTTTGATCCTGTCCGAAATATTTATTACTACGCCCCTGAATCCTATATGCTTACCGTCCCGCATAACAGGCGCAACACGGATAAGTGAAGGAAACGTGCTCTTATCTTTTCTTAAAGCGGTAAATTCGTTTCTTTCGGGCTTTTCACCTTTGAGCCTTATTAGTGAGTTGCCTATAGCTCTTTCTCTTTCTTCCGGTATTACCATTTCGAAAGCGTTAAGCCCCTTTTTCAGATCATCTTCAGTGTATCCGAAATTTTGATAGGCGCTTTCATTAACAAAGGTGAGGCGGCCGTTTAGATCCATTTCAAAGATGGATTCCGGCAGTAAATTCGTATGCTCCCTGAACCTTGCCTCGCTTTCACGCAGTTCCTTATCAGCTTTCAGCAGGTTTGAATAAACGGAATTGAATTCTTTTGCCAGTTGTCCGACTTCGTGCTTCGGATATTTTTTGTCGGTTTGAAACTTCCCTGATTTAATAATTTCGAGCAGATTTTTTAAGGGTTTAAAGTCCACCCGGATAATTAAGATTATAATAACTGCACAAATTATAAAAGCAAAAATGAAAGCGCTTATTATAAAAGACGTTTCTCTGTTCGGTTCTTTTATGATGGATGAAATAAACAGAATCTGGCCCAAAAGAAGCAGGCCCATAATCACTGCCAGAACCGCAACCAGTTTCGTTTTAATGCTGTGAATATTAAACATATTTCCTGTCTGTTATTTCTTCACCGGCCTGTTTCATAAATAGCTGATATATAGCAGCGAGCTTATATATTTATTTCGGCATAAAGTCAATTAAACTTAAATATAATCTTCCTGTTATCAGGCTGCTCTTGCAAACTGTTTATGAATTGGATATCTGTTAAAATATTACTCGGCAAAATTTCACATCAGAAATGTATAAAGGAGAGTGCATGAATAACGATGATCCTTTTAAAATCAAACGGGATGCCCATATAGTATGGTTGACATTAAACAGGCCTGAAAAACTTAATGCTATGGGATTTGCCTTTTTCAGAGGACTTACCGAAAATTTCGAGAAATTCAGCAAAGACCCTGATATCAGAACGATCATTATCAATGCTGAAGGAAAAGATT
>JAUPLM010000286.1 GCA_030836965.1 Thermodesulfobacteriota bacterium
GCCGCATTAACGAACCAGTCCTGATCCTTGTAGTCTACAGGAGAGGTTCTGTAAAAGTTCGACCATGCTTTAATAACCGCCGCACCCGATTCGGCAAGAGCTGATATGCCCTTTTTGCAGTTTAAAAGCTTATCTCCGATGTTGGAGCCGGCCGAAATGTACGCAGTATGTTTGTCCATAATAATCAGAAGCCGGTTGCGCGCATCCTCTCTATTACCTCTTTCATCCTCTCCTGCCCGACTGTAAGAGCCATCCTGATATAACCCTCTCCGGCGGCGCCGAAGCCGTTTCCGGGAGTTACCACTATGCCTGCTTTTGACAAAAGATGACTTGTAAACTGAGCGGATGTATAGCCTCTGGGCGTTTCCACCCACACATAAAAAGTGGCTCGCGGCTTCTGCACTGAAAGTCCGAGCGCGATAAGGCCGTCCACCAGGATATTCCTGCGCCCGGTATATTCCCTGTTTATGTCGTCTACACAGGCCTGGTCGCCGTCCAGAGCCGCAATCCCGGCGACCTGCACCGCCTGAAACGCGCCTGAATCTATGTTGCTCTTTATCTGGCCAAGACTGTGAATGACTTCCTTCCTTCCAACCGCAAAACCTAAACGCCATCCCGTCATGTTGTAGGTCTTTGAAAGGGAATGAAACTCGATGCCGACCTCCCCTGCTCCTTCCGTTTCCAGAAAACTGACCGGCTTGTACCCGTCGAAAGCCATTTCGGTGTAAGCCGCGTCATGGCAGACAATGATATTGTTTTTTTCAGCAAAACGCACCACCTCTTTAAAAAACTCACCCGTGGCAACCGCCGCTGTCGGGTTGTTGGGGTAGTTTATAAACATCAGTTTTGCTTTCTTCGCAATATCGGCCGGAACGGCCCCGAGATCGGGCAGGAAATCATTCTCCTTCTTTAAATCCATAAAATATGATACCCCTCCCGCGAACTGAACGCCGGTATTGTAAACCGGATAACCCGGGCTTGTCATAAGGGCAAGATCGCCGGGATTTATGAATGCAAGAGGAATATGGGCTATGCCTTCCTTCGATCCTATCAGAGTTACGACCTCGCTTCCCGGGTCAAGCTTCACATTGAATCTTTTACCGTACCACCGGGCAACAGCCCTGTTGAAATCATCCATTCCCGAATATGACGGGTACTTATGGTTTTCCGGATCGGTCGCAGCTTTCTGCAATGCTTTAATAATGTGGGGAGGCGTCGGCATGTCGGGATCTCCGACGCCGAGGCTTATTATATCAACACCGCGCTTTCTTACTTCTTCCTTCTGCCTGTCTATCTCCTTGAAAAGATACGGAGGGAGATTTTTCAGTCTTTCAGATTTCTCAATTGTAATCATTTTATCAGCACCATCCTGTATTAATTCCGTTTATTTATGTGTAAACTTAAGACCTGTTGCTCTCGTAGAAAGTCATATGCGAACGGATTTGAGGTTTTTGGAAACAGATTTTTAAAGAACTGAGCGTTAAAAATCACAAGCTGTTTGATCCCGCCTTGAGCGGGAGAGTTCTTGTGATTTAGCGAAGTCATTTAAAAATCCCCAAAAAACTCATTAAGAGAGCATATTCCGACTTTTTACGAAACCATCTGGACTAATACCTCCAGGCATCTTCCCAGAGTTCGCCTTTGTATATGACCCTCGCATCACCTTCAAGATAAACATCGTAAAATCTTCCGTTATCCTCCCTGAAGTATATCGTGAGAACTCCGCCGCTTCTCGTTATGACGTTTACCGGGGACGCGGCTTTATTCTTAAACGCCGTAACCAGTGCCGACGCGATTGACCCGGTACCACATGCCAGGGTCTCATCCTCAACACCTCTCTCGTAAGTCCGGATCGATATCGTCCCGTTTTTTATTCCGGTTATAAAATTCACGTTAGTTCCGGCGGGAGCAAAATATTCATGGAACCGGATCTCCCTCCCCGTACCGGCGACATCAACTCCGTCAATATCGTCCGTAATTAAAACCGCATGCGGAACACCGGTATTTATGCTTGAAACGGTCACAGGTCCGCCCTTGAGCTCTATCCGGCAATTATCCTTAATACCGGAAGGATCCGGCATCTTCACCTTGCTCCTGTCACCCGTAACTTGTGCCTGAACAATTCCGGCATCGGTTAAAAACGACATGCTCGAACCGGCAATCCCGTTTAAATACGCAAACCTTGCGGCGCATCTCGCTCCATTTCCGCACATCTCGGCCCTGCCTCCGTCCGAATTAAAATAACGCCACTTGAAATCAGCCGAATCATGCCTTTCTATCAGTATCAATCCATCCGCCCCGGCGGACATCCTGCGCATGCAGACTTTTTTAATAAAGGAGGTAAGTCCGGTTTCATCGATAACGTTGTTCCTGTTGTCTATTATGATGAAGTCATTGCCGCTTCCGCTCATCTTGAAAAAAGTTATGTTTTTCATATTATCTTTTCTGCCTGTTTAATTTATTAAATCAGGACGCGGATCGTCGCCGATATCCGCAGATGTTGATTAAAAATTCGAGTGCAGATTAAAAGCCCTCAGCCTGCCCGCCTTCAGTCCACATTTTAAAATCCGCGTTTATCCGCGTCCAAAAAGGAAATATCTATATAATAAAGTTACTCATAAAAAAGAGGGGATATTTTCACCTCTTGTAAGATCCTCGTATTTCTGACGTTTTCTCGCGATATAAAATTTATCTCCCTTTACCATGACTTCAGGAATCCTGAGCCTTGAACAATAGTTGGATGACATCACAAATCCATAAGCTCCGGCACTCATAACAGAAAGGAGCTCTCCCTGGCCGACTTTCGGCATGACGCGGCCAAGAGCCATGAAATCTCCGCTTTCGCATATCGGGCCCACAATATCGGCCGTCATTTCTCCCTCATCCGACATTACAACCGGCTTAATGGCATGGAATGCCTTGTAAAGAGTCGGGCGGACCAGATCATTCATCCCCGCATCAACAATGACAAATTCCTTATCAAGGGTCGATTTTCTGTAAAGCACCTTTGTCACAAGAATACCGGCATTTCCCACAATCACCCTTCCGGGCTCCAGGATCAGCTTGACCTTTAAATCCCCGATGGATTCTTTTACCGCAGCGGCATATTCGGCCGGATCAGGGGGTGCTTCATCGTTATAGGTTATTCCGAGGCCTCCGCCGATATCAAGATACTTTATATTTATCCCGTAATCCTTAAGATCTTTTATCATCGATTTCAGACTTGAAAGAGCCTCAATAAAAGGTCCTGTTTCCGTGATCTGGGAGCCTATATGGCAATCGATGCCAATGACATTGATATTCCCAAGCCTCATGGCGGTCCTGTATCCCTTTATGGCAAATTCCGTGTTGATTCCGAATTTGTTCTTCTTCATCCCGGTTGAAATATACGGATGGGTCTTGGGATCGACATCGGGATTTACTCTTATTGCAACAGGCGCTTTTTTCTTCAAAACCCCTGCCCGCTTATTAATGAGCTCGAGTTCTTCCAAAGATTCTATATTGAACATCAGTATGCCTGTCTTAAGGGCGTAATCTATTTCATCGATGCTCTTTCCAACCCCTGAATAGACAATTTTCCGCGGTGAAAATCCGGCTTTTAATCCGCGGTAGAGTTCTCCGCCCGAAACGATATCGAGCCCTCCGCCAAGATTTGAAAAGAGCTTCAAAACCGCAAGGCTGGTATTGGCCTTCGCTGAAAAGCATATAAGTCTGTTGACACCTTTAAACGCATCGCCAAATACCTTGAAATGCCTTTTCAGCGTGGCATGACTGTAAATATAAAGCGGTGTACCGGCCTTTTCAGCTATCC
>JAUPLM010000022.1 GCA_030836965.1 Thermodesulfobacteriota bacterium
AATGGAAGAAGTCCCCGGAACTTATTCCAACTGGAGTATATATATATTCCTGTCAATGATGGCTATCATGTTTCTTCCGCGGCAATTCCAGGTGGCGGTTGTTGAAAATGTGAATGAAGAGCATTTAAGCAAGGCAATATGGCTTTTCCCTTTGTATCTGCTTGCTATAAACATTTTTGTCATGCCGGTTGCGCTGGGAGGAGTTCTCCATTTCGGAATAGGGAAAGTGGACGCAGATACATTTGTTCTCACCCTTCCAATGGTTGAACATAAGGAAGGGCTTGCGCTTTTTGTTTTTATCGGCGGTTTGTCGGCTGCCACAGGAATGGTAATTGTTGAAACGATTGCGCTCTCTACCATGATATGCAACGATCTTGTAATGCCGGTTCTGATACGTCTTCAGTTTTTCCAGATATCAAAACGAGCCGATTTGAGCAGCATTCTGCTTTCAATACGCAGGGGCAGCATAGTTCTGGTTCTGCTTCTAAGCTATATGTATTTCCGGTTCATCGGTGAGTTTTATGCCCTTGTGTCGATAGGGCTTGTTTCGTTTGCTGCGGTCGCGCAATTCGCCCCGTCCATACTTGGAGGCATTTTCTGGAAAAGAGGAACAAGGGCAGGGGCTTTATGCGGATTGCTTGCAGGTTTTCTGGTATGGGCATATACACTCGTTTTCCCGTCGCTGGTCCAGGCAGGTTTTCTTCCCCAGAGTTTTGTAACGGACGGACCTTTCGGAATAGAGTTTTTGAAACCATTTCAGCTTTTCGGGCTTAAGGATTTCGATCACATTGCCCATTCATTGTTCTGGAGCATGCTTGCAAATATAGGCACATATACAGGAGTATCTTTATACAGCAGTCCTACCGTTATTGAACACAGTCAGGCCACGCTCTTCGTTGATATATTCAGGCATTCAGGTGAAACGGATGAGTCTCCGATATGGAAGAGAACAGCATCGGTTCCTGATCTGCGGTCTCTTCTCAGCAGGTTTCTCGGGCAGCAAAGAGCCGACGAAGCGTTTTCCCTTTATGCGGAAAAGCGCAATATAGACTGGAAAGCTTCTTTGACAGCGGATTCCGGACTCGTAAGTTATTCTGAAAAACTGCTTGCCGGAGTTATAGGATCATCTTCAGCGCGCGTCATGGTCGATTCAGTTGTCAAGGAAGAACCCATCGGCATCGATGAAGTAATGGATATTCTTGATGAAACAAGGCAGGTTATCGCATATTCAAGAGAGCTTGAAAAAGCAACCTCGGAGTTAAAGGCCGCAAATGAAAGGCTCGAAGAGCTTGATATGCTAAAGGATGAGTTCATTTCGACAGTTACCCATGAATTAAGAACACCTCTTACTTCGGTTAGATCTCTTGCTGAAATACTTCATGAGAATCCGGACATAAGCCCAGAAAAGCACAGCAATTTTACTGCAATAATAATAAATGAAAGCAAAAGGTTAACCCGTCTTATCAGCCAGATTCTGGACTATCAGAAAATGGAATCGGGCAGGATGGAATGGCAGATTTCTCTGATTGATTTAAAAGATATAGTAAACGAAGCCGTTAATGCCACAAGCCAGCTTATTCACGAAAAAAATATAAGAGTAAGTCTGGATTTGCCGGCTGCTGTACCTCTTGTACCGGGAGACAGGGACAGGCTCATACAGGTAATGTTCAACCTTGTTTCAAATGCGGTAAAATTTTGCGACAATAAAGATGGAAATATCAGTATAAAGCTAAGCAGGGAAAATAAATATCTGAGGATTGATGTTACAGATAACGGCATAGGAATCAGCCGCGAACATCAGGATATGATATTTGAAAAATTCAAGCAGGTGATTGATACCAAACTGGGACGCCCGCACGGAACCGGTTTAGGTTTGACTATAACAAAGAGAATTATTGATTATCATAACGGTAAAATATGGGTGGAAAGTGAACCCGGTAAAGGGTCCACTTTCTCATTCATAATTCCGGTATCGGTCTGATAGCGTCTGTTATTCTTTTTCTTTATTTGCTTCTTCAATAATTTTTTCAGCAAGCTGAGCCGGCACTTCATCATAGTGGGAAAATTCCATGGTGTAAATTCCCCGGCCACCTGTCATTGATCTCAGATCCGGCTCATATGTCAGAAATTCGGCCATCGGAACATTTGCCAGAATAACCTGATTTTTGCCGGCAGTATCCATTCCGAGAACCCTGCCCCTCCTGCTGTTAAGGTTTCCCATTATATCGCCCATGTATTCATCAGGGGTTGTAATTGAGACTTTCATTATAGGCTCAAGAAGTACAGGTTTTGCTTCCTGAACAGCCTTTTTAAAGGCAATCGATCCGGCAACTTTAAAAGCCATTTCAGATGAATCTACAGCATGAAAAGATCCGTCATCAAGCGTTACCCTGAAATCGACACAGGTAAATCCCGCAAGAACGCCTTTCTGGCTTGATTCAATAATGCCTTTTTCAACAGCTGGGATATATTGTCTTGGAATAGAACCCCCGACAATGGCATCAACAAATTCAAACCCGCTTCCTCTCGGCAAAGGCTCCATCTGGATCCAGCAATCGCCAAACTGACCATGTCCGCCTGACTGTTTTTTATGCCTTCCCTGAACCCTGACTTTTTTCTTAATTGTTTCTCTGTACGGGACCTTGGGAGTGTTAAGCTGAGCATCGGCATTGAATTTCCTTTTTACCTTCTCAACTACAACCTCTATATGGACCT
>JAUPLM010000023.1 GCA_030836965.1 Thermodesulfobacteriota bacterium
AAAATTTCGACTTCAAACCGTCCCACTCTGTCTTATCCCGTTCGATGACGTATCCGTCTGGAAACTTCTTTTGGAACGAGGTGTGGATTGCCTTTTTGAAAGGTTGTCGAATATCGGAATTGATAATGTATGGTAATGTTGTTCCGAAGCTGATCATTTCCACGCCTTCGTATTTCTTAAAACATGGATAGCAATTTCCGGCCAACAAGCTGCTGAATATATGTAATGCGTTCAGGACGCATGGGAATTTTTGATGGGATCATTTATTCAGCATTTAGATTTTTTAATATCCTCTTTGCCAACGGTTCTTTTATCTCGGTGTGCCGCGGAATTGCTTCGATAACCCCGCTTTTCGGATTAATCCAAAGGGAATGAGAGCTGCCTTACCGCTTAAGGTAGCAACCTGCAATTCTAAGCTTGCGCTCAAGTTCACGGCGTTTCATCCAACCAGCACCGTTTCCCGTATAGCATCATCAGGAAGCCCGCGCAGGATATCCGCTTTTCGATCTTCCAGAATCAACTCAATGGCCTGCCTCAAACTATCTTTGGTTTCCTCTATAGTATTTCCCTGTCCGTTGGCGCCGGGTATCTCCGGACAAATAGCCCAATAGCCGCCCTCAGGCGCTGCCTCAATAATGGCTGTAAATTCCGCCTTCATTTTTTCCTCTCTTCCACCGATTAAAATTCACAGCAAAATATTGCCAGAATTACTGTTAGTTATATATCACATATTTCTTCAGATATGGATAACAATTTTAAGGTCTAAACTGTTACATATATGTGATGCGCCCAAGACGCATGAGAATTTTGATGGGATTTTTTGAGATCTTTGCATAACCTCCTCTTTTGCCCGAAAACGCTAAGTCTCTGGTCTCTGGTTTGTAGTTTCTGGTTTTTTTCTTTTAACCAGAAACCAGCAACTATGAACCATAAACCTAAGTCTTTATTATCGCATTCCTTGTACTTGAGCAAAACCGGATGTTCTTCAAAGACCTCAACACTGCGAACTTAATAGCAATTTTGAGAGAGAGTTGTCAAGGAGTTATAAAAAAGGCGTAATGGCGGAACGGGAATACAAGCAATTCGCGCTCCGCCGTCGCTTCAAGTCATAATTATTCGGTTTTTATAGAAGCTATTTCTAAACCTTGGGTCAGGACTGAGAGCAAGGCGCAAGCCGATGAAAAAGCGCAGCATACGCGGGAGTATGTGAGCATTTTGAAGATACTTGCAACACAGCTGTCAGGCCTCAGACGGGATTTTGAAATGGCTTCTATGAATAAATCGTGCGTTTTCCGTCTCTGTGGTCCACCATGTAAAGCACCGTTCCCTTGTTCTGAATTTCTTTAACAAGCGCCGGAAGCTTTGAATTCTCAACCTGGTAGATTCTGAAATATACGTTAAATTTTCCGGCGGGTATATTTTCAGAGGAGGTCAGAATGCTTGCCGTGCGTCCGTCATATTTGCTTATCAATTCTCTGACCGCCTTTATTGATCCGGGAGCATCCTTTAACTGGACCGCGATCTGAACGCCTTTCTTTCCAAGGCCGGTAAGCGATATGAGAAGCCTGAAAATATCGTTTTTTGTAATAACACCTACTGGTTTCCCGCTTTCATCGAGAACAGGGACGCCGGAAATTCTTTTTTCGAGCAGGAGCTCGGCAGTTTCTTCCACCGTATAATCTTCAGGAACAGTGTAAAGTTTTTTTGACATTATATCCTGCACTTTTATCTTTGAAATGAGATAAAGAAGCTCATGCATGTCAAGCGTTGTCGCTTCCGAAGGGGAAGATTTTTTAAGATCCCTGTCCGTGATCACTCCTGCAAGTTTTCCTTTCTTCATCACAGGCAGGAGATTGATCTTGTGCTCCTTAAGAAGTTTTATAGCATGCTGCATGGAATCATCGGCATCAATCGTTATCACGTTTTTACTCATCCAGTTTTTTACCAGCATTTATTCCTCCTGATTTATTTGTCCTATTATGGAAAATTGAATAACAATGAACAAAGAGAAGCAAGCAGCGGATAATTTCTAATTTTGTTAAATATTGCCTTGTAATTCTATTACATAAGAAGTGTTAAAATTCAAGAAATAAAAAGAGTTGTGAGGCCGAACTGTCTTGACTTGAAAGAGAAATGACACTATGAATTAAATGAAAAACAGGATTCAAGGGGTCGGGGATTCAAGGGTTCAAGTGGGTAAAAAGCCTTTATTATTAATTAATGGGGAAAAGCATCTAAGATATATAAGGATTTGACAATTTATAAATGAAACAGAAATTAGCCGATATAATTATTTTTGCCGCAAGAAAGGCTTTCGAAAAAGGAAAACTGGCCTCAGAGGAGTTTCCGGCTGTTGAGATCGGAGAAACGAAAACAGCCGCGCACGGTGATTTTTCAACCAATTTTGCCATGGTCATGGCTTCCGTCCAGAAAATGCCGCCGCGAAAGATCGCGGAAATTATTACCGGGGAAATTGAGAATCAGGCCGGGCTCATTGAAAAGACCGAAATAGCAGGCCCCGGTTTTATTAATTTTTTCGTAAAACAGAACTCGTGGCATCCCGTTTTACGGCGGATTTATGAAGATGATGAAAGATTCGGCTCCAGCGATCTGGGGAAAGGCCGGAAAATTCAGGTGGAATTTGTAAGCGCGAATCCCACGGGACCTCTTCATGTCGGACACGGGAGAGGGGCTGCCGTCGGCGACAGCGTCGCGAATATTCTTGCTTACTGCGGCTACGACGTGCAGCGGGAATATTATATAAACGATTCGGGAAGACAAATAGGCACCCTGGGGCGTTCAGTGTATCTTCGCTATCTGGAACTCTTTGGAGAAAAAGTTGAATATCCGGGAGACTGCTATCAGGGTGATTATATACGCGATATAGCGTTAAGGATAAAAGAGGATAAGGGCGGGAGTATCCTCGATGATCCGGAAGAAAAAGCTGTAATATTCTGCGCGCGTATCGCGGCGGCGGAGATACTTTCAGGGATAAAGGACGATCTTGAGCTTTTCGGCGTGAAATTCGATAACTGGTACAGCGAACAGAGCCTTTTTGACACGGGGAAAGTCGACTCGGTGATCAAGGATTTCAAAAACCGCCATATCATATATGAGAAGGACGGAGCGCACTGGTTCAGGACTTCGGAATACGGCGATGAGAAGGATCGCGTTGTTATAAGAAACAACGGGCTGACGACATATTTTGCTTCGGATATAGCCTATCACATGGATAAATTTGACCGCGGATTCGACCGCGTTATCGATGTGTGGGGGGCCGATCATCACGGTTATATCCCGCGCCTTTGCGCGTCAATAGAGGCATCGAGCAGAAGAAGGGATCAGTTTCATGTGATACTCATACAGCTTGTCAGTCTGCTGCGGGGCGGTGAACCTGTCGCCATGTCCACAAGGTCGGGCGAGTTTGTGACCCTTAAAGACGTGATAAACGAAGTCGGAACCGATGCGGCAAGATTCATATTTTTAACCCGCCATTATGAAAGCCATCTTGATTTTGATCTGGAACTTGCCAAGAAAAAATCAAACGACAATCCTGTCTTCTACGTCCAGTATGTGCACGCGAGAATTTCGAGCATAATCAGGAAAGGAGAAGAAGAGGGGATAAGAGACATTAAATGGAAAGATGAATATACCGCGTTTTTGAAAGAGGCTGAAGAGATCCAGATCCTTAAAACTCTATCTGCTTATCCTGAAACGGTCAAGACTGCCGCTGAGCTTCTTGAACCGCACCGTATAACTTATTATCTTATGAATCTTGCCGCAACCTTTCACAGCTATTATAATA
>JAUPLM010000287.1 GCA_030836965.1 Thermodesulfobacteriota bacterium
CATCTTCGCTTTTCTCCGCCGCTTCAATAGGCGGGATCGGAAGAAGTTTTTTTACCACGGGCAACTGTTTGGCCACACTTTTAAACTCAGAATATATTACATAAACTTCATCATACTCATTGTCCAGAAATCTATCAATCAGCCTTCTGCCCGCCTTAACAGCCACATTAAACCCAAACCTGCCGCCGACAATTCCAACATGATCGCTTTCGATTTCCAGATTGTTTTTTCGGCACCAGTCCCGACCTTTCTTACCAAAACATGAAAAAGAAACTTTAATATCCGTTTTTGATTTCTCTTTAATAAATGATTCGGCTTTTAACATAAGGTTTGCATTGAACCCACCGCACAATCCTCTGTCTGAAGTGCAAAGAATGACATTTATCTTTGAAATCTTTTCACGCACTGCCAGTAACGGATTAGCTTCATTCCCGCCTCGCTCCGCCAGACTCCCAAGAACTTCTGCGAATTTGCTTGCATAAGGCCGAAAACCAGTCATACTGGATTGTGCGCCGCGGAGTTTTGAAGCAGCCACCATATTCATGGCTTTTGTGATTTGCTTGGTCTTTTTTACTGCACCTATTTTTGTTTTAACGTCTTTTAACGTAGCCATTCAGCTCAACCCTTATATATTCACAAATTACAATATTATTATAAAAAGTCCGGGCCGATATTATTTAATAGTATCCTTGAATTCCTCATCGAAAGCGTTCAAGGCATCCGTCATCAGTTTATCAAGTTCATCATTGATGACTTTTTTATCGGCAAGTTCTGTATATATTTGTGGATATCTATCGGCAATAAAAGCAAAAAGTCCAGCCTCATATTTGGTAAGAACACTTACTGGATACTTGTCAAGAAAGCCTCTTGTTCCGGCATAAAGTATTGTTACCTGTTTTTCCATCGGGAGTGGCTTATACTGAGGCTGCTTTAATATCTCGACGAGCCTAGCTCCTCGTGTAAGCTGTCTTTGTGTCGCCTTGTCAAGATCGCTTCCAAAAGCAGCAAATGCTTCGAGTTAGCGGTATTGAGCAAGATCCAGACGGAGGCTGCCCGCTACCTGCTTCATAGCTTTGACCTGAGCAGCACCACCTACACGTGACACCGAAAGACCTACATTGATGGCGGGGCGAACACCGGCAAAGAACAGGCTGGGTTCAAGATAAATCTGCCCGTCTGTAATTGAAATAACATTTGTCGGAATATATGCGGAAACGTCACCTGCCTGAGTCTCAATAATAGGAAGGGCGGTAAGCGAGCCCGCACCAAGCTCATCATTCAGCTTTGCGGAACGCTCAAGAAGCCTGGAATGGTTATAGAAAATATCACCAGGATAAGCTTCACGACCTGGAGGGCGTCTCAAAAGAAGAGACACTTGGCGATATGCAGCGGCCTGTTTTGAGAGGTCGTCATATATGATTAATGAATGCTGACTCTTATCACGGAAATATTCTCCCATAGCGCATCCTGCATATGGAGCCACATACTGAAGTGTAGCGGGATCGCTTGCGCATGCCGCTACAACAGTAGTATACTCCATTGCTCCGTATTTTTCGAGAACGGCAACAACCTGTGCCACTGTTGATTTCTTCTGACCGCATGCGACATAAATGCAATAAACACCCTGCCCTTTCTGGCTCAGTATTGAATCGATCGCAATCGCGGTCTTCCCTATCTGGCGGTCACCAATGATAAGTTCCCGCTGGCCACGGCCTACCGGAGTCATCGCATCGATGGCTTTAAGACCGGTCAGCATAGACTCGTGAACGCTTTTTCTCGCAATAACGCCGGGGGCGACCATTTCAACCCTTCTGAATTCTTTTGCGTCAATCGGACCTTTACCGTCCAGCGGCTCACCAACGGCTGATACAACACGCCCTAAAACCGCCTCACCGACAGGAACCTGGGCAATACGTCCTGTGCGTTTGACGACATCGCCTTCTTTAATATGGGTAACTTCGCCCATAACGGCAACACCCACATTGTCTTCTTCAAGGTTAAGAACAAGGCCTAAAATTCCGCCAGGGAATTCAACGAGTTCCAAAGCCATGACCTTTTCAAGTCCGTAAACCCTGGCAATGCCATCGCCAACAGATAAGACAACTCCTGTTTCGCTCAGCTCAACTTTCTTGTCATAATCCGCAATCTGACCTTTAATTATCTGACTTATTTCTTCAGCTCTTAATTCCATTATACACTCTCACCCCTTTTTAAAGATTCTCTCATATTGAGCAATTGTGTTTTGATGCTACCATCCAAAACAAGATCACCTATTCTGGAAACAACTCCTCCGATAAGACCGGGATCAATCCTTACATCCAGAACAATATCTTTACCTGTCTTTTGTGACAGGGTAGCTCGGATCTTTTCAACGGTTTCGGATTTAAGTTCCGTAGCCGAAACCACACTGGCCCTAGCAACATTCTTCAGCTCATCAGCCAGCTTCTGATAAAATTCGTTGATAGTAACAAGAAACCCTATTCGACCCTTATCAAATAACAGAAAGAGGAAAGATCTGGTCGCTTTTGAAAGGCTCAGCTTTTCAATTACCAACTGCAATACTTTTTTACGCGCTGCGGCATTATAAAGCG
>JAUPLM010000288.1 GCA_030836965.1 Thermodesulfobacteriota bacterium
AGGTTCCTTTTTTCCCGCATCTCATCAAGCAATTTATCATCCGAGACCCCGAACGAAACATCCACCTTCATATAGGTATAACTCCCGTCCTGTCCGAAAGGCGCAATGAACGGCTCAAAATCAACCGATCCTTTTTCTCTGACTTCCGTCACCTCTTCATGCTTAACCGGCTTTTCATTTACATAAGGTTTTTCAGGCATAAGTGAATATGCCGCCAAAGCGGCCACGCACGCTCCTGAGAGAAGGATCCCCGCGATCTTCGCGTTAATCTTCATATTTCAACTCTCAATGTATTCTTTGAGTTTCATCCTCAGCATAATTACCGCTTTTGAATGTATCTGTGATATTCTTGACTCCGTCAGTTCCATTATCTGAGCAATTTCCTTTAGAGTAAGCTCGTCAAAATAATAGAGCGAAATAACCATCTGCTCTTTTTCCTGAAGATCGGATAAAACATCCGCTATTACCTCCTTAAGCTCGTTTCTCCTGTATTCGTCAAAGGGAGATAACGCTCCGGATGCTATCCTTGCTACCGCAGTCTCGGAGTTGTCACCCTGATATTCATCCAGGCTGACCATATTGACCCCGCTCGCCTTGCCGGTCATTTTGTAGTAGGTTTCCAGATCAACGCCCATCTCCCCTGAAATCTCATGATCTTCCGGATCTCTGCCGCATCTCGCCTGAAAAGCCCCTATTGCTGTTTTGATATCCTGGATATCACGCCTGACCGTTCTCGGGACCCAGTCGAGCTTTCTGATCTCATCCAGAATGGCGCCTCTTATTCTGTACGAGGCGTATGTCTCGAACTTGATGCCCTTACCGGGGTCGAAATTATCAATAGCATCAAAAAGCCCTATTATTCCCGCGCTGGAGAGATCATCCTTTGAAACATTGGAAGGCATCCGGGAGGCCATTCTGTCTGCGATATATTTCACCAGTGGCGCATATCTCAGGATGAGATCTTCCCTGCATTCCGTCTTTTCTTCCTCGAATGTCATCCGGGAAGTTTTTTTATACCGGTCTATTTCCGATCTTAACGTCAGCATCAGTTTCTCCGGACATCAGTCTTTTCCAAAAAAATTTAATATTTCCGTCTATCCGCCCGTTGTTTTTCCTTTTAAGCAGATAGTCCGCCAGCACCCTGAAGCAATAGCTGGAACTAGCCTCAGGATATGCGCACATGACCGGTTTCCTGCGCGAAACCGCCTCTCTTACGCAATTGTCCATTGGTACGAAACCGGCATATTCTATTGAAATACTTCCCATGAATCTTGCAGTAACCCTGCTTAAGTTGTCATAAACCGATTTCGCTTCTTTTTCGTCACTGACCATGTTCAGCAGGAGGTAAAAATTTTTGACCCCGTGCTGAAAGTGAAGTATTTTAATGAGAGCGTATGCGTCAGTAACGGATGTAGGTTCGGGTGTGGCAACAATTATTCTCTCTTCTGCCGCCAGATTGAAGTATATGACATTCGAGGATACGCCGGCGCCGACATCGATCAGCATTACGTCATATTTCATGTTGAGCAGATCGAATTCATTCAGCAGATTTATTTTCTGTCCCTCGGTCAGCTGTGTCAGCTCCTGGACTCCGGAACCCGCAGGAATCAGATCTACTCCTTCCGGACCGCTCACGATAACCTGAGAAAGATTCTTTTCGCCGCTGATGATGTTCTCGATATTATACTTCGGGTTCATGCCGAATATAATATCTATGTTCGCCAGGCCCAGGTCGGCATCCAGGATGAGAACACGCTTACCCATGCGCCTGAAAGCAACGGCAAGATTGACTGCGATATTCGTTTTGCCGACCCCGCCCTTTCCGCTTGAAACGGCTATCACTCTGGGCTCCTTTTCATATGAACCCCTATTGTCTGTCATTCGGCTGTTAAGCCTGTAGAGATTTTTTGACTCTTTTTCCATCATCTGTCTCAATTGCGCAGCCTGATCCATTTTATTCCGCTCCGGTCAATTTTCTAAATCGTTTTTCGATCAGTTGCCGTTAAACAACAGTTTTGCCATCCTGATCTTCGTAGCTTCCTCAATATCGTCCGGCACGTTCTGGCCGGTAGTCAGATATGATACAGGAAGCCGCCTTTTCATCAGCAGATTGATTATCGATCCGCATTTTCCGGATTCATCAATCTTCGTAAAAACAAAGCTTTTGAATTTCAACGGACTGTAATTGGCTGCTATCCTCTCCATCTCATCTCCGGACGTGGAAACGCTTAATAAGAGATGGGTCTGAATATTCAAATCATCCGTCATCATGTTTTTCAGCTCTTCGATCCTCCTGGTGTCGTACTGGCTCTGTCCCGCGGTATCTATCAGCACCGCGTCCATCCCTTTAAGTCTTTCAAGGGCCGCAGCCAGATATTTTCTGTTGAATGCCGGAAAACAAGGAATCCCGAGAATATTTGCATATGTCTTCAGCTGTTCCATGGCTCCGATCCGGTAATTGTCTATCGATATTAAACCCACTTTTTTTCTGCTTTTCAGCGATAATTGCGCAGCCATCTTCGCGATCGTGGTTGTCTTTCCGACCCCCGTAGTGCCGACCAGCGCCATGACTTTACGCCCCCCGCTCACCTCTTCAAAAAGTCTGTGAATCCCTACATTTTCCATCATAGCTCTCACCGTCGCTTCCATCACTTTGCCGCCTTGCTCAGGAGAATAATCACGAAAGGCTCCCCCCCTGTTAAGAAACTCACGGACATACCGGCCGTTAATTCCGTTTTTGAGCATTTTTGCATAAATTCTCATAGCCTCCGGCTTCATGGCTATTTTTTCCGTTATTTCATCCGAACTGTTAAGAATATGAATCATATCCTTTATATTCATCAGTTCCGACCTTACCTCGTCATAGGAGCCTGAGGCTTCATCAAGGTAATCCGCGCTGGAAGCGATGGCGGCTATTTCGAAGAGGTTTTTATTCTCCTTCCCCTTCAGCTTCCTGGAAGATAATATTATCGCGTCAGGCCCGAGTTCTTTTTTGATCCTGGCAGTTGCCTCGCCGATAGTTTCCGCTTTGTATTTATGAATTTGCATGGCTCAAACTCACCTCTCCGATTGATGTGAACTTCATGTCGCTCATCATCTCGCTGTGGGACAGTACCTTCAGCGAGGGAACAAAATACTCCACCATTTTTCTCAGGTGCCTTCGCAAAGCAGGCGATGTCAGCAGAACAGGCTGAACATTTTTCATCATTGCCTTTTCCGACTCGTTTTTAATTGATTCCAGAAGCCGGTCCGCCGTACCAGGATCTACTGCAAGATATGAGCCATGCTCGGTTTTCTGAATATTTTTTATGAGAATATCTTCGACCTCGGGAGACATGGTGATCAGTTTAAGACGACCGTCATCCCCCACATACTGTCCTATTATTGACCGGGCCAGTTTATGCCGTACATATTCCGTCAGAACTTCGGGATCTTTCGTCATCGGAGAATAGTCTGCAAGCGTCTCAACTATGGTAAGCATGTCTTTTACCGGCACCTGCTCCTTAAGCAGATTTTGCAGAACTTTCTGGACTCCTCCGAGAGAAAGCAGATTGGGAACCAGCTCTTCAACGGCTTTCGGATATGTCCGGGCCAGATTATTCAAAAGGCTCTGGACTTCCTGCCGCCCGAGCAGTTCAGCCGAGTGCTTTCTGAGCACCTCCGTCAAATGTGTGGCCATCACCGTCACATTATCGACAACCGTGTAGCCTGCAAGTTTCGCGTCTTCTTTCCTGGACCCGGCGATCCAAACAGCCGGAAGATTGAACGACGGTTCATAAGTGCTTATTCCTTCGATCTTTCTTGCCGCGTCGCCCGGATCCATGGCCAGATAATGATTGATCATGAGTTCTGAACCGGCGATCCTGACCCCTTTGAGGAGAATCCTGTATTCGGATGATTTGAGCTGCAGATTATCCCTTATGTGTATCGGCGGGACCACTATTCCAAGCTCAACGGCAAACTGCCTGCGGATCGACCGCACTTTATCGAGAAATTCGCCTCCCTGACCTTTATCGATAAGAGAAATCAGGCCGTATCCGACTTCAAGCTCCAGCGGATCCACCAGCAGCAGATGTTCGACCATCTCAGGGCCGGGATCGGCCGCCTCTTTTTCTTTTACTGTTTTTTCTTCCGGCCCGGGTTTCACCGTCTTTTTACCGAAGAAATAGACTGAACCGCCGATAATAAGAGAAAGTATGATGAATGAAAAATGTGGCAATCCCGGAATCAGCCCGAACAGAAAAACAGTCAGTGAGGACATGTAAATAGCCTTCGGATAATTGAAAAACTGTCTTCCGAATTCTTTTCCCATCGTATCTTTTGTCCCGGCCCTGCTGACTACAATACCGGCAGCGGTCGATACCGTCAGCGCCGGGATCTGGGATACAAGACCATCCCCGACAGTCAGCAGCGTGTAATTCTGCGCCGCTTCCATTACAGGCAGTCCTTTCTGAAAAACTCCTATGATGAACCCGCCGATTATATTTATGATGGTTATGATGATTCCGGCTATGGCGTCACCTCTTACGAATTTGGCGGCTCCGTCCATTGCGCCGTGAAACTCCGCTTCCTGAGCGATCGTTATCCTGCGTTTTTTAGCCTCTTTCTCATCGATCATCCCGGCGTTCAGATCCGCGTCAATGCTCATCTGCTTGCCGGGCATGGCATCGAGCGTGAATCTCGCGGCCACCTCCGCAATTCTTGATGCGCCTTTGGTGATTACGACGAAATTGACCATGACCAGTATGGCAAAAACGATTATACCAACCACGTAATTTCCGCCGACCACGAAATTACCGAACGACATGATGACTTTGCCTGCGGCATGAGTCCCCTCGTTTCCGTTTAAAAGTATGAGCCTTGTCGATGCCACGTTTAACGAAAGTCTGAAAAGGGTCGTCACGAGAAGGAGAGAGGGAAATATCGAAAAATCGAGCGGTTTGAGCGTGTACATGGAAATCAGGAGAATTGTGATCGAAAGAGTTATATTTATCGCAAGAAGAAAATCGAGCATGATCGGCGGTAGAGGTATTATCATTACAACAAGAACAGAGATAACTCCGACAACCGTTAATATCTCGCTTGACGATACCGCATCTGCTTTTACTCCTGAGACTTCTTCCATTCAATTTACCCCGTTTATACGATTTTTCGGATTAATGCCGAAGGCTTGCAAATCAGGATCCGCCTTCCGCCTTTTGTAACCGGCCTACAGGCCCGGATAATTACCTCTTAATTTATAAACATATGCCAGAACCTCGGCTGTTGCCCGGTAAAGAACGGCCGGTACTTCCTGGCCTATTTTAACTGTTTTATAAAGGCTGCGCGCCAGTTCCTTATTTTCAACAACCGGAATATTATGGTCTCTTGCGATCTCCCTGATCTTCTCGGCGATTTTTTCCGCCCCTTTGGCAGTGAGCTTCGGAGCGGTCATTTTGCCTGAATCGTATTTGAGGGCTACAGCCAGATGAGTCGGGTTGGTTATTATTACGTCGGCCTGCGGAACCGCCTGCATCATTCTTCTTCTGGCCATCTCCATCTGAATGCTCCTGATCCTTGATTTAATGAGCGGATCTCCTTCCGACTTTTTGAATTCTTCCTTTACTTCCTGTTTTGTCATCCTGATCTTTTTTTCAAATTCCCAGCGCTGAAAGGCGTAATCGAGCACAGCCAGAACAACCATCGCAAGTGAGCATTTGAGAAATATCGTGTAAAAAGTCGCAAGGATGTAGGAAAAAATGGAACCGACCTCCAGCTCGCCCAGCAGAAAGAGGCCGGCCATCTCTTTGCTTATGCAAAGATATGCCGTAACTCCGGTTACGGTGAGTTTCAGCAAAGACTTTACAAACTCCATGAGCGAATCCATCGAAAAGAGACGCGCCAATCCCTTGACGGGATTCATCTTTGATAATTTCGGCTTTACCAGCTCGCCTGAAAAGACAATGCCGATCTGCATTACATTCGACAGAATAGCGGCAATAAAAACCGCGGCCAGGAGGGGCACGATTATAATTATGAACGAAAATATCGTGTTCTTGAAAAAAACCAAAAAATCGCTGATTGTCGGCTCCTTCAGGAGAGGATTGGACAACATCTCCTTCATGATCGCCTGAATCCCCGAATAGACATAAGCGCCGAATATCCCGAGAGTAAAAAGACCCGTCAAAAGAACGGCAACAGAGGTAAGCTCCCTGCTTTTTGCAACCTGTCCCTTTTCACGGACCTCTTCCCGCTTCCTGGGCGTAGGCTTCTCACTCTTTTCTTCGTTTGACTCGTCGGCCATTTATTATCCCTTCATCAGCATCATCATATTGGTCAACATACCGCCAAGACTGCCAAGGTATCTTTCCATGAATCTTTCCATGCCGTTAAGCGATATCCCGAAAAACAGCAGGCCCACGCCTATCTGCAGGGGGAAAGCAACTATCATTATATTCATCTGCGGGATCAGCCTTGTAATAAGACCGAATGCAACCTGAATAAACAGGATCGCCGCGATCACCGGAGCCCCGATCTTAACCGCGATTATGAAGATGTCGCCGGATCTTTTAAGCATCTCTTCGAAAACCTGCCTGTTCAGACTTACCGTGCCGGGCTGGATGATCGCGAAACTCTCTCTGATGGCGTTTATAATAATATGATGCCCGTTCAGAATCAGAAAGAGAACGAGAGAAATCAGATAGGCCATGTTGGCAAGTACGGAGGTCTGCGATCCGCTCTGCGGATCAATGACATTTGCTATTGAGAATCCGGTTTCAACGCCTGCAAGCTGGCCCATCATATGGATACCTTCAAAAAATACGTGAACAAGGATCCCCAGAATCATTCCGACAAAAAGCTCACCGGCCACCATGCCGGCCATTTCCCATAATGTGCCGGGAACGGATTCAACATTACTTCTTTCAGCGGGAAAGAGAACCAGCGTAATGACAAGCGCAAGCCCCGCTTTGACCGGAACCGGGATTACCCGTGAACTGAAAAACGGCATCATGAAGAGAATAACACCGGTTCTGATGAGCATGAAAATAAATATTGAGATTTCATTATATTGCAGGTGAAATATATCCATTCAATTCCGCCTACCTTATATAATTAGGTATCTGTTCAATGGTATTTACCGTAAATCTGACCATAAGCTCCATCATCCATCCTCCGAAAAGAACAAGTCCGAGAAAAATAGCCAGTATCTTCGGCACAAATGTAAGCGTCATCTCATTAATCTGGGTTACAGCCTGAAAAATGCTCACCGCCAGACCGACAACCAGTCCGATGACCAGGATCGGAAGGGAGACAAGGATTGTTGTCTTGATAGCCTCCTGCGCAAAAGCCGTAACAAATTCAGGTGTCATATTACTCCTCCTACATGAAACTTTTTACCATCGAACCGACGATAAGATTCCAGCCGTCAACCAGAACGAAAAGCATTAATTTGAACGGAAGGGATATCAGAATCGGCGGCAGCATCATCATTCCCATGCTGAGCAGGACGCTTGCCACGACCATATCGATTATCAGGAAAGGTACGAATAAAAAGAAGCCTATTATAAACGCTGTCTTGAGCTCGCTGATCACAAAAGCCGGGATTAGAACCGACGAAGGGATATCATCCTGGGATTTCGGTTTTTCAAGCTTGGCCATCTTGACAAAGAGAGCCAGATCCTTTTCACGCGTCTGTCTGAACATGAACTGGCGTATAGGCGCCATAGCCTCCGTCAGGGCGGTCTCCTGAGATATTTTCTTGTCAAGATAAGGCTGGAGCGCGTTGTTGTTGATCGCCTGCAGCTGCGGGGTAATGATAAAAAACGTCAGGAAAAGAGAGAGCCCGGCTATTATCTGATTTGACGGAGTCTGCTGCGTACCGAGGGCCTGCCTTAAAAAAGAGAATATGATTACTATCCTCGTGAAGGGAGTCATGAGCATCAGAATGGCCGGAGCCAGGCTCAGTACGGTCAGCATGAGCAATATCTGAATCAGCACCGACATGTCTCCCGGATTACCGCCCGGTTCGACGCCTATTTTCAAAGTCGGGAAAGCAACATCGGCCGCATGTGCGGCATCTGCCGCAAGCAGCAATGCCGCCGTGAAAAGAAGCATGGAAAAGAGAATAAACCGCGTTACGGCGGATTTACTTTTCACCGAACCTTTATATCTGCGGGCTCTGTTCATCTGTATCCTTTAACCTTGTTAAAAAGCTGATCCTCTCCGGCGTAATCCCTATGACAATCCTCTCACCGGAAATTTCAATTACTTCGATTCTTTCCTTGGGAGACAGATGTCTTGCAGATATGACCTTTATCAGCGTTTCCTTGCCGGATTCCCTCTGGAAAAACGAAAACCTTTTCATAACGTAAAGAACTCCCATCATGATCGCCAGCACAACGAGCAGCATCGCCGCGGTCTTCAGACCCGTGCCAAGCAGGCCGGTTTCAAATGCTCCGTTCATCCCACCCTCCTATGCCAGTGATCTGACGCGTTCCGCCGGGCTTATTATATCGGTCAGCCGTATTCCCAGTTTCTCATCGACGACAACCACCTCGCCCTTTGCAACGAGCTTGTCGCTTACATACACATCAACATGTTCGCCTACCTGTTTATTCAGCTCGACGATGGACCCCTGTCCAAGCTGAAGCAGGTCGTTCACCAGCATCTTGACCTGTCCAAGCTCCACCCGGACATCCAGAGGGATGTCAAGAATAAGATCGATGTCGTATTTCCGGCCGGAAGCCGGCGCTTCTATGGC
>JAUPLM010000289.1 GCA_030836965.1 Thermodesulfobacteriota bacterium
AAAAATCATTCTGTCCGCCAAAGAGCTATGGCGCATTGCGCTTCATTCCGCAAGATTCGCGCGCCTTGAATACTGAGCTTTTTCCTTTGCCGTTTTAAATTCGGCTCAGGAAATATTAATTGTTTGCGGTTAGCCACGAAGGCACAAAGAAAAAAATTCATGTCGAACCATACCAAGGGAATAATAATGATCAGCATAACGGCCGTCCTCTGGGGGATATTGGCCATTGTGCTCAAATATGCTCTTCAGCGGTTCAGCGGCAATACCATAATCTGGTTCCGGTTTACGTTTTCATTCATATTGCTGGCAGCTTACTACAGCTTACATCGTCCGCAGTATTTTGATATTTTTAAAAATCCCCCGGTTCTGGGAATAATCGCAGGAGTTGCCGTAGGCGGTAATTACCTGGGATTTACCACCGGTGTTGCCCTGACATCTCCCAGCAATACACAGATCCTGATCCAGATCGCCCCGCTTCTGGTGGCGGTTTTCGGAGTTGTCTATTTCAAGGAACGCCTGACCATTCTTCAAAAGTCCGGCTTTTTACTTGCAGCCGCAGGTTTTGTGCTGTTTTACCGGGATCAGCTCCATAACCTTGTGATCTCTTCACAACAATACACTCTCGGTAACCTATGGATAATTTTCGGAGCCATTGCCTGGGCGATTTTCGCGATATGCCAGAAATATCTTGTCCGGTTCTGGGCTCCTCAGCAGACAAATTTGCTTATATACCTTGTTGCCGCCATGGTATTTTCTCCCCTGGCCGTTTTCCATGAATTTCAGGCACTGACACTTGCTGACTGGTTGACCCTGATATTTCTCGGCGCCAATACTCTTGTTGCTTACGGCACTCTGGGTGAAGCCCTTAAACTGCTGCCGGCCAACCAGGTAAGCGCAATAATCGTCCTGAACCCTCTTATTACACTGGTTGTTGCCGGTGTTCTATCGGTTCAGAAACTCCCCTGGCTTTCTTCTGAAAGTATCACTCTCCTCGGATACGCCGGAGCGCTGCTCCTTCTTGCAGGCGTGGGTCTTGTGGTCAAAAAGGCGTAAGCGGGATTTTTTTCCGACTTCGCCGGCCTTCAATTGAACTCGGTTGATTTTATATGTTTATTGGAGTAAATAAGAAACAATCCGAGGTACGAATTTTTCCGTAAAAAGGGCATAAATGATCACGCATATTAATTGTTCCGCGCATAAAACAGGAGAACTTTATGTTTATCGACACGGATGATACACGGGAATTGAGACAAAAGTATAATCTGCAAATGCAGAAGAGCGGGATAAAAACATTTCAAGATATGAACAGAATTGAGACGGAGGCTCTTGAAAGCGGGGAGCTTTCACAAAAATACAAAGAACTCATCGCCCTGGGGATAAGTATATCCCAGGGATGCTATGGCTGAATTGAATATCATGTCAGCAGTGCTGTTGGCTTGGGTGTAAGTCGTCGGGAAATCCTGGAAGCTACTGCCGTTGCCGTAGCATTATGTGGTTCAGTCGCTGATTGGCCTGCCAGGTATGTTTTCAAAACTCTGGAAGAGATAGAAAATGATGAAAAAATAATGACGAAATAATATCTTAAAACCAAAGGAGATTTCAGGATGGATAATAAAGAATTGATTCCGATGTTAAACAGAGACCTTGCTGATGAACACGCTGCGATTCTAAGATACATAGTTCATGGCTACCAGGAAGGAGAGGATACTCCGATAGGCGCAAGCCTGCTTTCACGCGCAAGAGAAGAGATGTGGCATATGCACTGGCTTGGAATGATAATCGGGCAGCTAGGCGGAGAACCGGACATGAAACCGGCTCCCTATCCTTTTGATCCTGCAAACCGCTCGACAATGTTCCAATCCTATGTTGATTACGAAAAAAACCTTATACCTCATTACAGGGAAGAAGCCGGAAGAGTAAAGGATCCGCATATAAGGCGGGTTCTTGAAAGGGAGGCGTGGGAATCAGAGGTGCACGCCGGAAAGTTCAGTAAAATTTTAAGAAAACTGACGCCTGGGGAAGCATCCGGAAAGCCGGGCGCCGAGCAGAAGCTTCCCCCTGAATTTTTAAGCAGCCTGCAGGAAATCATAAAAAGCAAATACACCCAGATGCTTCAGAGCATAAGGAATGCCTGGGTATTTCAGAAAGAGGCAAAGACGGGATGGCAGGTTATGGATTTTTCAATGACAAAAATGAAACAGCTTGCGCATGTTGCCGAAGAGGTCGCGGCAAACGGAATAAATCCGATGTTCAAAACGGACAAACTGGATCTTAACGCTTCTCTTGCGGAAGCATTGAAAAAGGCCGCAGAGGATCTGCATAAAACGCGAATGGATCACATTTCGCTTCAGGCGGGATCTGAAATAAAAAAACATGCCGGACTCGCACTCAACATTGAGCTTACAGTTAAACAGGAAGAGTATGAGGAAGCGGAAATAAAGGAATGGATAAAAGATCTTAAATAATCCTGAGCAAGCCGCGTAAGCCCTTATGCATACCCGGTCATTAACTTTTCTGCGGTATCCGGATAAGATTCCCGGCTTCATACTGACCCGCAGCATCAAGTCTGGCGCCGCAGCAAGTTATGGCCTGCCCTACAACCCGCATCGCTTTTTCGGGAGTATTGTTAGTCTCGCTGATATGTGAAAGTATAACGTGTTCAAGGCTGTCATGCTGAATCTCTTTCAGCAGGACTCTTGATTCCTCATTTGACAAATGGCCTGTCCGGCTTCTGATTCGCTGTTTTAAAGGCCAAGGATACGGGCCGTTTGCAAGCATGTCCGGATCATGATTGGCTTCAAGAACGAGTACGGTACACTTCTTAAGATGTTCTTTCACCATTGCGGTAGCAATTCCAAGATCTGTTGCGATTCCTATTTTTGTTCCGTTTTCCGAAACAGTAAAACCGGACGTATCTTCAGCGTCATGGGATACCGAAAAAGGGTGAAAAGAAACATTATCTATATTGAAGCCAAAGCCGCATTCGAAGGTTCTGATTTCTTCGATTTTGCCGAGAAACGGTAAAGCGGCTTTATATGTCTTTCGGCTTATATACACAGGTACGGCAAAACGCCGGGAAAGCACCCCGACTCCGTGAATATGGTCGGCATGTTCATGGGAGACGATGATAGCATCGAGGTTTTCAGGGGAAAGCCCCTTTGATTTCATCCTTCTTTCAATTTCAATGCCGGATAATCCGGCATCAATGAGAACAGAGGTAGCGCCGTCCGAAATATAAATCGAATTACCTTTGCTTCCGCTTGACAGCATGCATAGGGTAATGTCTTCCGGCGCGTCTCCTGCAGAGAAGGAGTTTTTTTGTTTCATGTCATAATCCGGTATGGCCGAAACCTCCGTTGCCGCGAGCAGTCTCTTCAAGTTGTTCCGCGATCTCAATTTTTGCCTGATAAACCTTTTTTACCAGCATCTGCGCGATCCTGTCGCCGCGTTTGAAAGTGTAACTCTTTTTCCCGTGGTTTATTACCGCTATCATTATTTCACCGCGGTAATCGGCATCTATTGTGCCGGGAGAGTTGATGAGGCCTATTCCGTGTTTTACCGCAAGCCCGCTTCTCGGACGCACCTCAATCTCAAATCCGGCCGGAATTGCAACCGCAAATCCTGTCGGAATGAGCGCAATATCGCCATGTTCCAGGAGAAGCTCTTTTTCAACGGCTGCGCATACATCCATGCCCGCTGAAAGAGGAGTCATGTAACGCGGAAGCGGAATATCGGCATCTTTATCGGGTCTTAAGCGCAAAAAACGGATTGTCGGTGTCTTATCCATGTTCAAAACGCCAAAAGGTTTTCAAGCTGTTTCCTGTCCGAAAAAGGGCCAAGAAGAGTTAGCGAAAGAGTATCCGAACCAAGAAGAGCGCCAGCCAGATCATAAATATCTTCAGGTGCAACCGATTCAATCGCATTGATAATTTCCGGCAGAGTGATCGTCCGGCCGAAATTAATCTCATTCTGAGCCTGCCGGAACATCTGGCTGTCCGTGCTTTCCGATGAAAGAAGCAGACAGCCTTTAGTATATTCAACTGCATCTTTCAGTTCACCCGGATCAACGGCATTTTTTTTAAGCCTCTCTATCTCTTTTATTATGACATTCACCGCTTCGACGACGTTATCCGGATCAACGGCAACATAAGCGCCTAGCACTCCTGTATCGGCATACGATGAGATAAAAGAATATACCGAATATGCGAGCCCTCTCTTTTCCCGTATTTCCTGAAAAAGCCTCGAACTCATATTTCCCCCCAAGATTGTGTTCATAAGGGAAAAAGCATACCGTCTTTCGTCTGTAAGAGACAAACCCTGTAATGAAACGCAGATATGTACCTGTTCGAGATCCTTCTCGAACATATTTACACCGGGATAAGCGGAAGGCGTAACACGCTCGGGGAAACCGTCGCCTCTTTTCAAAGATTCGAAGGACGGGCCGATGGCGTCAAGAATTTGATTGTGTTCGATATTGCCCGCTATAGAAACTATAGTTCTCTGGGGCTGATAGCGGCATCTGAAAAATTCCTTAATTCTCCCCGCGTTAAAATTAAGGACATTTTCGCGCGTTCCGAGAACCGAATAGCCGAGCGGATTGTTCTGAAAAAAGCATTGACCTGATAGAAGATGTATATGATCTTCAGGATTGTCTTCAATCATTCCTATTTCCTGTATAATTACAGGACGCTCTTTTTCAATCTCTTCAAAGTCAAATGTTGAATTAAGGAAAATATCGGTAAGAAGATCGGCTGCGGTCTTTGTATGGGAAGTGATAACCCTTGCGTGATAACAGGTTGTTTCCATTGATGTGAAAGCGTTTGTATTGCCGCCCATCGCATCAAATTCTTTGGCTATCTGAAAAGCGGATCTTTTTGCCGTTCCCTTAAAGAGGACATGCTCAATAAAATGAAAAAGCCCGCTTTCATCCTCAGATTCATCGCGGGCTCCGGCATTTACCCATACCCCCATTGAAACGGAACAGGAGTTTGGCATATTTTTCGTAAGAATCCTGATGCCGTTTTCAAGGAGAGTTTTTTTTTTCAGGCTGATACATTCTCTTCT
>JAUPLM010000290.1 GCA_030836965.1 Thermodesulfobacteriota bacterium
GATTTTTGTTTGTGGAAGGTATGAAGGAATCGACGAGCGCATAAGCTGTGATTTCATCGATGAGGAGATTTCATTGGGCGATTATGTGCTGACAGGAGGAGAACTCGGCGCAATGGTCGTAATCGAAGCTGTAACCCGGCTGATTCCCGGAGTTCTGGGAAGTGCCGACTCGGCCGTGCAGGATTCTTTTTCCGGCAACCTTCTTGATTTCGGCCACTATACCAGGCCGAGAGATTTTGAAGGTTCCAAAGTGCCTGATGTACTGCTCTCAGGAAACCATAAGGATATTGAAAAGTACAGATTTGAGACTTCAATGATCCGAACCTTCTTAAAGAGAACGGATCTTCTTGAAAACAGAGAGCTTTCAAAAAGAGAAATTGAGATTCTGAAAAAATGGTGCCGTGATATTGAGAAAATTATTGAAACCCAATCTTTACGTGGCACTGGTTCATTATCCGGTAATTAATAAATCCGGAGACATTATTGCATCTGCTGTAACAAATCTTGATCTGCATGATATTGCAAGGGCGTCAAGAACGTATGGAGTAAAAAAATTTTATGTTGTTACTCCGCTTGAGGATCAGAAGGAGCTCACCCGGGAAATTATATGCCACTGGACAAGCGGAATCGGATCAACATTAAACACCGACAGACGGCAGGCCATTGAACTCATAAGCATCATGGATTCTGTAAACGCTGTCATCGAAGATATAAGCGCTGATGGTAAAGGTTATCCGAAAACGGTCGTAACCAGCGCAAAGGATAGTCCCGGTTGCATTACTTACCCGGAATTGAGAGAAATGCTTGAAGATTTTCGTCCCTATCTTCTTCTTTTCGGAACCGGATGGGGACTTGCTGAAGAGATCGTTTTAAAAGCGGATTATTTGCTTGAACCGGTGAAAGGAAATACGGATTATAACCATCTCTCGGTTAGATCAGCCTGTTCAATTATTCTGGACAGACTTATTAGGGGTTGAAAAAATAATAAATTTCTGGCAGAAGGTTTTTTTGTCTTACCTGCCGGTGCAATTTTACGGCTATATTAGTCATAAATTAATAAATAATAAGTTAGGAGATTATAAATGGACCCGTTAAAGCAGTTGGAACTTGAAACCATGAGGCTCGATCATCCTGAATTTACAACAGGAGATACGATTAAAGTATATGTTAAAATCAGAGAGGGTGAAAAAGAGCGTATTCAGGCTTTCGAAGGAGTTGTTATAGGTAGGCACAATGGGACATCCAATTCTACATTCACCGTAAGAAAAGTTTCGTATGGTGTCGGAGTGGAACGTATTTTTCCTCTTCATTCGCCGGTTATTGACAGGATTGAAGTTCTCAGCCACGGCCGCGTCAGGCGGGCTAAAATTTATTACCTGCGCAACCTGAGAGGAAAAGCATCAAGACTTAAAGAAAGACGTTGAAACAGACAGTTTTTTCTTTCTGTTCTCCGTGATATTTGTGTGAGAACACCTTTTACGAATCCGCAAAGCTGACGCATGGAAAATGACCTGTTGGCATATGAAATGGCTGCTTGCGAAAATGGCTATGCGACGGTAGCGGGCATAGACGAGGCCGGCAGAGGACCTATTGCCGGCCCTGTTGTTTCAGCAGCAGTAATTATTCCTCTGCCGTCCCATGATATGGAAGGTGTTACAGATTCAAAGCAACTGTCATCCAAAAAGCGTGAACTGCTCTATCATAAAATATATGAACATGCCGTTTCAATCGGTATAGGAATCGTTGATCCGGCGGAAATTGACCGCATAAATATTCTCAGGGCATCGCTTCTTTCCATGGCAATGGCCGTCCAAAACCTTTCGCCGCAACCTGATTTTCTTATTGTTGACGGAATTTTTCAAATCCCATATCCTCTTCCTCAGAAAGCCGTCCCGCGGGGCGACTGCCTGAGTTTGTCCGTTGCAGCAGCATCAATAATTGCAAAAGTTACACGGGACAGGCTCATGGGAAAGTATCACTACGAATATCCCGAATACGGATTTGACAAACACAAAGGATATCCCACTAAAAGACATAAAGAAGCCGTCCTCAGATTCGGATGCTGTCCGATTCACAGGAAAAGCTTTAAGGGGGTCAGAGAGACTTTATAATAAAAAACATTTCCGGAGACAGCAGACAGAATTCAGGAGTCAGAATAAAAAGGATGCATGCTAAAGATTTTCAAGACGTATGGGCTGACTTCTCAAACTAGGAAAGCTGTGATTTCTATCCCGACTGATATAGTTGAAAAATATATACCGCTTCTATTCTGGATTCTGGCTTCTGACTCCTGAATAGATACTATAAGCCCATACCCCGACTTGGCTTTAGATCGGATGTTATACAAAGGTTTCACCTAATACCCGGTGAGTTAAATTATGCCGTCAAAAGACCAGTTATTCGGAAAAGAGAGTGAATCAACGGCTGCAAAGTATCTTAAGAAGAAAGGGTACAAAATTATTGAGCAGAATTACCGGACAAAGCTTGGAGAAATCGACATAATAGCAAAGGAAAAAAACACCATAGTATTTGTCGAGGTAAAATCGAGAAAATCGGTCAGTTATGGAAACCCCAAATATGCGGTAACCCCGAAAAAAATGAGAAAGATATCGATGGTTGCTCTCTACTATTTAAAAAT
This sequence comes from Thermodesulfobacteriota bacterium, assembly GCA_030836965.1. Classification (GTDB taxonomy): domain Bacteria; phylum Desulfobacterota; class Desulfobacteria; order Desulfobacterales; family RPRI01; genus RPRI01. The sequence goes on from JAUPLM010000290.1 coordinate 2,639, forward strand.
CACGAATCAGAGCGGCTCAAAAGCAAGATTTGATGTTGTTACAATAAGCCCCGCGGGAAAAGAGCCTGAAATAGAAATTATAAAAAATGCCTTCGACCTCGC
>JAUPLM010000291.1 GCA_030836965.1 Thermodesulfobacteriota bacterium
AAACTGTAAACGCCCGCGCTGTATTCTACTTTTCCGTTGGGTATTTTATCGAACAGGACACCCAGATATCTTTTCCAGGCCGGGAGCAGATCAACGAGATTTGTGACTATTACACGTTTCAACCCGGTTTTTTCCATCACCTCTATTACATAGCAGAAATTTGTGTCAAGGCAGATCAGCGTCTCCGCGCCGGAATCTTTTACCATATATTCTATTTCATGGGATGTGTATATCGGGGAAACCGGAACGAGTACTGCCCCCAGTTTCTGGATTCCGATAAAGGCGATGACCCACTGTACGCAATTGGAAACATAGATCATCACCCGGTCGCCCTTGCGGACACCCAGATCCTGGAGAGCGCCGGCAAAACGCAGGCTTAAGTCATAAAGCCTGCTGTAGGAAAACTTTTCACCCATGTAGATAATGGCGGTATTCCGCGGGTATTTTTCCGTCATCCTGTCAAATCGTGTATAAGTCAGCTCAGTAGCAAAATCATTCTCGGCGGTTCTCATCATTCAAATGACTCCTCGATCCCGAAATAAGCGGAACGAACATCCGGGTTGTCCATAAGCTCCTGTTGGCTGCCTTCCATTACCGCCGATCCGTTTTCAAGAATATAGGCGTAATCCACTATCGGCATCACAGGCCGGGCATATTGTTCGGTAATGATGATGGAAAGTTTCATTTCATCGCAAATTTCCTTGGTGGCAAGAATCAGTTCGGCCTGCATCAGGGGGCTCAATCCCATAAGCGGTTCGTCCAGAAGCAGTATTTTGGGCTGAGCCATCAATGCCCGGCCGATGGCAAGCATCTGCTGTTCTCCCCCGCTTAAGAAACCGCCGATGCGCTTTTTAAGCCTGTCAAGGGGCGGAAATATTTTGAATACATATTCGAGCGTATTCCGTGCCTCGGATGGTGAAGCCAGGTACCCGCCGATTTTAAGATTTTCAAGCACGCTGCTTTCGTTGAATATGCGCCGCCTTTCAGGACATAGAACAATACCCTTACGCGCCCGCTGGCTCGGCTTCATGCCTGAAATCTCTTCGCCCATGTACTTTATCCCGCCCATAAGGGTTATCCGTTCTCCGCCGGACATGGACTCTTTTTTTTGAATATCCTGCATGATGCCTGAAAGGGTGTACATCAGCGTCGATTTACCGGCGCTGTTGGCGCCGAATACCCCTACGATCTGGTTGACGCCGCACCTGATATTTATATTGTTCAGCGCCAGCATATTCTCGTAAAACACCATCAGCCCGGTCGCTTCAAGCATGTTTCATAACCTCCTCAACCTTCTGGGATCCGAAATAAGCAGCTTTGACCCTCTCATCGGCCATGACCTCTCCCGAACTTCCTTCCGTAAGCTTTTCCCCGAAATTGAGCACCATTATCCGGTTAGCCACCCGGAACAGCTCTCTGAGCCGGTGTTCGATCATAATCAGGGTAATGCCTTCCATCTGCAAACGTTCAATCAGGGGAACCATGCTGGCTATTTCACTCATGCTTAGACCGGAAAATACTTCATCACAAATAATTATCTCCGGTTTTAACGCAAGGCACCGGGCGAGTTCCAGGCGCTTGAGATAGCCTGTAGGCAGGGTGGAGGCGGTTTTATAAGGCACGTAGGAATCCCGCTCAAAACCGATCTCCTCCAGAATATCTATGCTTACGGTGTTTCTGTCCCCCAGCCTCCCGCCGCCGCGCCATCCGCCGGTGCGTTTCGCGCGCGGAGAAAAAAGCGGAATGACCAGGTTCTTATAGGCCGGAAGGGTGTAATAGGGCCGCATGATCTGAAATGTGCGGGTAATGCCCATGTCAGCGATCTTATGGGGCGGCTTGTCGGATATATCCATGCCCCGGAAGTAAACATGCCCTGACGTTTTTTTGATGAATCCGGTGATGCAGTTTACAATTGTGGTTTTCCCCGAACCGTTTGGACCGATGATCCCTAAAATTTCGCCTTTATGGACCTCGAAACTTACACCGTTTAAAGCCTGTATGCCGCCGAAGGCTTTGCTGATTTTATCAATCCGGAGAATCGGTTCTTCACCTGTATCCTGTTTCATGGCTGATTTAATATCCGGTTTCATATACGGGTCCACCTTTCAAACTGTTGATATTTGCGCTGCCCGTAAACCATGATTCCTTCACTTCGGAAAATGATAAAGGCGACCAGAATCAAGGCGTAGAAAACGATGCGCAGGGTTCCGAAATCCCGCAAAAGCTCCGAGATGGGAACCAGGATCAGGCAGCCCAGCACCGGTCCGACAAGGGTTCCGCCTCCTCCGATCACAGTTGCTGCAATGGGCAAAATTGAAAAATCGAGCGCAAACTGGGAAATTCCGGACCACATATAGATATGCACCAGGCATGCGCCGCCCAGACATCCCATGGCCGAAGCTATATATACGGCCATGGCTTTATACATGGTGACATTCATGCCTGATGCCCGGATAGCCTGGTCGTTGTCCTTGACGCCGCGCAGGACAAGACCAATATCGGTATTAACCAGCCTCCGGACGCCAAACAGGAGCAGAAGCAAAATCACGATGATGAAATACTGTTCCACCCAGCGGTTGGTGAAACTGTCGATGCCGGTAATCCCGTCGGTTCCGCCCAGAATATCCAGCGCTTCGATAACACGCGCGACAAAAAGAGGATACATGAGACTCACGATGGCAAAGTATACGCCTCTTAACGGCAGGCAGGGCAAAAGCAGCAGTGTGCATACGCCGCCGCCCGCGAGGGCGGCCAGCGGTACGGTTGCCCAGGGAGGCAGGCCCAGGGTTGTATTCATTATCGCGGCCATATAACCGCCTACACCGACAAAAAAAGCCCCGCCCAGTGAAACCAGTCCCACATAATGGGCCAGGAAGTCAAAGCTGAGCGCCAGAAGAGCGTAGATGCAGGTAATGGTGATAACGCGCTGCCAGTACATGCCGGGCATCAGCAGAGGCAGAAGAAGCAAGCCTATAATCAATATCAATCGCGGCAGGGCCAGATATGACAACTCCCTGATGGACATGAGCGCATAGAGACCGTCTGTGCGCACTTTGATGCCCCGGTCGATTCGTTCCTTGCGGCGCTGTGTGTTGTTTTTCATTCAGACTCTCTCCTCCAGCTCTTTCTGCTGCCCGAAGAGCCCCGATGGTTTGAGGATCAGCGTCAGGATAATTGCCAGCAGCGCCACTACCATCTGGTAATGCGCGCCAAGATATACGACCGTCAGAATCTGGGCAAATCCGATCAGGAAAGCAGCTAGAACGGCGCCCATCCAGCTGCCGAGGCCGCCGACAATACAGACCGCAAT
>JAUPLM010000292.1 GCA_030836965.1 Thermodesulfobacteriota bacterium
ATTACCGGCGTTAAGAGCGGGCAGGAGATCGCCCTTGCCCTTCTCGGTTTTACCGGCAAACTGATCGTTGTTGGTTTTGGTCTTGCCAAGACGGAATATGCCATCGGGCGACTGATGGCCTTCGACGCCGACATTCTGGGAAGCTGGGGATGTCTGCCCGAGTATTATCCCATTGTCCTGGACATGGTTCTGTCGAAGAAAATCGATATGACCCCCTTCGTGGAGACACGGCCCATGAGTACCATCGTAAATACTTTTGAAGAAGTCCACAAGGCAGGGTCTCCCGCAAAAAGGATTGTACTTACACCCGATTTTTGATCGATTCGAATAACTTTCCCCTTTCGGTATGTTCGGGGGAAGACCCAAAGCGGCGGACCTCGGTAAAGGCTGTTGCAAAGATTTTTTGACGGTTAATATTTTTTATAACTATATAAGTAAAGGAGATAATATTATGGCCTTAGAATGGATGCCCAGAGAAAATGAACCTAAAGACCATTCCCTGCATACCAATGTTCACTGGGGCACGGAAGCTCCGTGCGTCGTTTATGAAAAACGTCCCCTGACAGGACCGGATGGAAAAGTAATTGATAAGCTGTTCGTGTCATGGATTCGCCTGAACAATCCAACCCAGTATAATTCCTACACTACGGAAATGGTAAAGGGCGTAATCGCCGGTTTTGAAAATGCTTCGCTTGACAGAAGCGTTGTAGCCGTCGTGTTTACCGGAACCGGTCCTTTTGCTTTCTGTACCGGTGGAAATACCAAGGAATACAGCGAGTTCTACAGCTTAAGATGCGACGAATACGGCCAGTATATGGAGCTCTTTAATCATATGGTTGATTCTATTCTGGCCTGCAAAAAACCGGTCATCTGCCGGGTCAACGGCATGCGGGTTGCCGGAGGCCAGGAAATCGGAATGGCATGCGACCTTGCGATTTCATCAGATCTTGCAATTTATGGACAGGCCGGCCCAAAGCATGGCTCAGCTCCGGTGGGCGGCGCTTCCGATTTTCTGCCCTGGTATCTTTCTGTAGAAGACGCTATGTGGAACTGCATATCATGCGAAATGTGGTCCGCATACAAGATGAAAGCCAAAAATCTTATCAGCAAGTGCGTGCCCGTCCTGAAAATAGACGGCAAATGGGTGCGAAACCCTATGATTATCACCGACAAATATGTTGAAGACGGCGAGATCGTCTATGGGGAATACAAGAAAGGGGATGCCTTAAAAGAGGCGCGGGAATTGGTCAAAGTACATCAGCCCAATGCCGATTTTGAGCTGCTTGACAAGGAAGTAAATAAAATAGCCTGGACCTTTTCCAATCTTTTTCCCGGATGCCTGATCGAGTCAATAGACAGTATCCGCCAGAAGAAAAAATTCTTCTGGGATACGATGAAAAACTCACACCGGCATTGGCTGGCAGCAAACATGGGCGGTGAAGCATTCCTCGGTTTCGGCGCTTTCAACACAAAAAAGATCACCGGACAGGATACGGTAGACTTTATCAAATTCCGTCAGAATATTGCGGATATGAAGACCTGGGATATGAATATGTTTGCGGAAGTGATGGGAAAACCCAAGAAATAATCTGCAGCATATGCGTCAACGAAAAAGAACAGGTCAGGGCGTTTAAAAACGCCCTGACCTGTTTGCGTTTATCAGCAGATAAAAATTTCAGCCGGCACCCTGCTTAAAAGACGCGCTCCGGTTTCTGTAACAGCAAACACGCTTTCAATACCGGCCGAAAATTCGTTCGGAAATAACATTTTGGGTTCCAGCGCAAATACCATTCCCGGTTCTAGCTGCTCCTTTTTCCCCCTGGCAATTATAGGCTGCTCTATGAGCTCCAGTCCAACTCCATGTCCTATAAAAGAGACCTTGTATCCCGGAGGGCCAAGAAAATATTCGTTATAACCGAGCGATCCCGCAATGGTTTCGGCGTGCAAAAAAAGCTCACCGGTTGTTATTCCCGGCCTGACTTTTTCAAGAACAGAATCATGAATCTGTATGGCTGCCCGGCAGGCCTTTAAAGCCTTGTCAGGCATGGAACCGATTGCAAACATTCTTGTTTCATCCATATGATACCCGTTCATTACGGTAGCAAGGTCTATCATTACAGGCTCATCAGCATCAAGAAGCTTATATCCGGCTCCGCAGGGAAAAGCGGCGGATGTGCCCTCGCCGCTTGCAGGTGAGTCGAGGAGTCCAACCATGCCGCCGCTTTTGCCGCTTAAAATATGCCAGGTATAACCTTCGGTTTGATAATCCCTGATCCTGAGCTGGGCGCCGTGCCCGTGCTTGCGGGAGAAAGCATCTATGATGCCGGACAATTCAATTTCCGTTAAGCCCGGCCTTATTATCTCTTTTGCATAATTGAAGGTCGCAAGTGACAGTTCGGCACTCTTTTCCATCTGCTCGATTTCCCAGGGGGATTTGATCATCCGTGTCTTCAATATGAAAGCAGAGGCATCAGCAAATGTTACGGATGGAAAGACAGTCCGGTAAAAGTTGAAGTGTTTTACCGGCAATACATCGTATTCAAGCCCCATTTTTCCGGGAAGCTTGCCGTAATAATCCGTGATCAATCCGGGGATCTCTTTTATGGAATCAATTTTCACTATGTTCCTTATGGAAGATTCCATAATTGCCCTTGG
>JAUPLM010000293.1 GCA_030836965.1 Thermodesulfobacteriota bacterium
TTCAAGCCCGGTCAGATTGATCGTCTTCCGGTCTATGAGGTCAAGAAGTCTTCCGGGGCAGGCAACTACAATTTCAACGCCCTTTGTAAGCTTTTGCATTTGCGGGTTAATCCCGACACCGCCATAGATGCTTACGCTGCGGATGCCTGTACGGCGTCCCAGGGTATTGACGGCCTCGTTTATCTGTTCCGCAAGTTCACGGGTCGGGGCAATTATAAGCGCCCTGACTTTTCCGCGCCCGCCGGACATAAGCCTGTGCAGAACGGGTAACGCGAATACGGCTGTTTTCCCTGTACCGGTCTGGGCCAGACCCATGACATCACGTCCCGACATTACAGGCGGAATCGCCTGCTCCTGTATAGGTGTAGGCGCAACATAACCGGCCGCCCTCGCGCCTTCCGCAACTTGAGGATGAAAATTAAATTTACTGAAACTCATTGTGATCCTTTCATTATGTGTTCCTGAAAATAAAAAAGCCCCGGATGTATTCCGGGGCTTACAATTTAATTGTTATAATCTTTAATCGTTTAAATCCGGGAACAGCGTTTATAGGGCCGCACAATAACAACTCCGCGATAACCTGTCAAGAAATCATTTTATTAAAGGCTGTTAATCGCGTTCTGAACCAATTTCTGCGAATATACTCCCGATATCAGAGTATTTGTTTTAAGTTTTTTGATCTTTTCCGTATAAGACGGTTTTTCTTTCTGATAGATAATTCCTATAGGGATTTTATCGCCCCACATCCCGGCAAGCTTCATTGCCTTGTTGAAATTATCAGGGACATATCCTTTATCAGACAGATCATACACACGCTTTCTGTACCAGTCGAAAGTATTGACAGTGTTAAAAGATATACATGGTTGAAGTATATCGATAAGGCTGAATCCCTTGTGCTTCATTCCTTCCTGAATAACTTTGCTCAAGTGGTCTATTTTCCCTGAAAAGCTCCTTGCCACAAACCCGGCGCCAAGGGCCAGAGCAACTGAGACCGGATTAAATGTTTCGCTTATAACACCGTCAATCTGCAGCCTGGTCGTCATCCCCTCATCCGAAGTAGGGGAAGCCTGGCCTTTTGTAAGGCCGTAGACTTTATTATTATGCACAAGGACGGTAATGTCGATATTGCGCCTGACCGCGTGCATGAAATGATTCCCGCCTTCGCCATAGCAGTCGCCGTCGCCTGAATTAACCAGTATCTTAAGCTCGTGATTCGCGATCTTGGCCCCTGTAGCAAGGGGAAGCGCTCTTCCATGGAGGGAATGAAAAAGATTGCATTTAAGGTAATGAGGCGTCTTGGCCGACTGCCCTATCCCTGAGATTATCAGAATTTTTTCCGGAGGAATTCCCTGTGCTGCAAGGGCATTCTTCATGGCAGAGAGAATACCGAAATTACCACATCCCGGGCACCATTTGTTCTCAACATCTGAATCGTAATCTTTTATGCTGACCATAATTACCTCACATATTTTTTGATTCCATCGGCTATATCGACCGGATAGAAAGGTCTTCCGTCATACTTCAGAACAGCCCCCGAATATGACAGGGCCGTCTGCTCCTTAATCAGCCTCCCAAGTTGTGCTGTGCTGTTTTGTTCAACCATATAAAATTTTTCGCATGCCAGGAACGTTTTCTTTGCCGCAGCCGCCGGGAAAGGCCATAAATCGTTGAAATTGACGCATCCCGCGCTGATTTTTTCTTTCCTCAATATATCAACCGCCTCTCTTATTGCTCCTTTTGTAGACCCCCAGCCTGCAAGAAGAATTTTCGATCCGGGAAAATATGTTTCAGGCGGATTCATCTCGGAAAGCATTCCGGAAAGCTTCGCATTCCTTTTATTCACCATTTTAATCCGGGTCGCTATCGATTCGGTAGTATGTCCGTCCTCCTTGTGTTCGTTCCCTGAGACCATCACAATCGCCTTGCCGGCGCAAGGAAGAGCACGGGGAGAGACTCCTGAACGGGTTAAAGCATACCTTTTATACCCGGAAGGATTTTTCATATCAGTATCACCGACAACAAAACTTTTTACTTTTCCAGGAGCTTTTAAATTCTTTTCCGCGATAAATAGAGAATCATTCAGGTACTGGTCTGCAAGTATGATTGACGGAACCTGATATTTATCAGAAAGATGAAATGCTTTTCTGGTTGTTTCAAAAGCTTCGGCTGGTGTGCCGGGAGCGAAAACAAATCTCGGGAATTCACCCTGCGATGCATTTATTATGAACAGAAGATCTGCCTGGGCGGTTCTGGTCGCCATCCCTGTGGCAGGACCGGGCCTCTGCGCATTCACTATTACAATCGGGGTTTCGGTAATGCCGGATAAGCCAAGACCCTCGGTCATAAGGCAAAATCCTCCGCCCGACGTGGCGGTCATCGATCTTGCGCCTGCAAATGAGGCGCCTATAGCCATATTGACTGCAGATATCTCATCTTCAGCCTGTTCAACAACCAGCGGAAACTGATTTGCAACTGACGCAAGATGGGCCATGATGCCGGTTGCGGGAGACATGGGATAAAAAGCGGCAAAGCGGCAATCTCCGGCAAGCGCGCCAAGGGCTATGGCTCTTGAACCGTCAGCAAGAACGCCTTTTGGTTTACCCGCTCTCCATTTAAATGCGTATTTAAAAGAAAAGGTTTTTACCGCTTCATATCCGGCTAGGGCCGCATCAAGATTTTTTCCGATAACAGCTTCTCCCTTTTCAGCGAAAATCCCGGAAACGACTTCACGTAAGATCTTAACAGGGGCTCCCAGAAGGCCTAGACAGGCTCCGGCCGCCACCGTATTTGAAGTTATTTTTCCGCCGGATTTTTCTGCAAGGTCAAGAAACGGTATAGTAAGAAGTTTTTTCGCGGAAACAGAATTGTTTTTTTCCATCAGGGCGATTCCATCGTCCAAAAGATCTTTTCTATGAAGCTCATAACTTTTTTTGTCGAGCGACAGCAAAAGATTTATCCTGCGATGCGGAGCATTGACAGGGCGGTCGCTTATGCGTATCTGGAAGAAACTGTGGCCTCCCCGAATCCTTGATTCAAAATCATTTATGGCCATAATATACAAGCCTGCTTTCCGGCATACACGCGCCAGCAGCTCGCCTACCGTCTGGATGCCCTGCCCGGCTTCTCCTCCTATTAAAACACTTATATCAATACCCATCTGCTCCCTCCCGATGATAAGAACATGACAAAAAATATGACAAAAAAACACGACATGAAACTTTAGAATTTATCCGGCATTATACCATTTCATTTCTCATTTTTACATAAAAAACTATTTTAATTTTAAGTATCGCCTCTAAATAAGCCGGGAGGAAGGGTTCAAGGGGTCGGGTCTTTTTTTAATATTCCGGCAGGCTTTCTTTATTGAGATTGACCGGATGGAAACCAAATGGATATTTTATATCCGGAAAATATTCCGGATATATTATTTCTGTATACAGGATATCCATATTCCGATTTAATAAAATTAATAACTCTTTTAATAATGAGTTTTATTATTATATATATTCAATATGTTATAAA
>JAUPLM010000294.1 GCA_030836965.1 Thermodesulfobacteriota bacterium
TACGATTATTCTCCGTCTGAAGCATCCCTTATAAGAAATGCGGAAAAAATATATTATCCCTCAACTTTTTATTCCGATCTCTTTGATTCCCTGAATAAAAAGACTTTCCCGAGCCGGCAGACATATAAATATGTTCAGGACAAGATAAAGCAGACGGCTCTTTTCCAGCTCGCAGACATTCCTCATCCTGTTACGCGGATATTTTACGGAGCGGCGCAGAAAAAAAACATTACTAAATACTTCAAATTTCCTTTCATCGGCAAAATTCCCAGGGGATCTTCGATGGGAAGGGGAGTTTTTCTCATCGGAAACAACGATGATCTAGAACAGTACTGCCTGCTCACAAAAACCGCTTACATACAGGAATATCTGCCTGCCGTCCGTGATCTTCGCATAATTGTTATCGGAAAGAAAACCGTTCATGCTTACTGGCGAATTGCCGCAAATGATGAATTCAGATGCAATGTCGCAGCCGGCGGAAAAATAAAACTTGATTCGGTTCCGCAGGGAGCTTGTGATCTCGCGGTTTATACGGCTCTTGCATGCGGATGGGATGATGTGGGCATTGATATATGTGAATATAAAGGGAAGCTGTATGTTATCGAGGCCAATATGAAATACGGTAAGGAAGGTTTCAAGGCGGCAGGAATAGATTATATAAAACTCATGGAGAAGATGATTGAAAACGGAGAAATATAAAGAAAATACTCTCGATATGATAAAAACGGCTTTGAATAAAAGAGAAGAAGAGAATTTTTCTCCTCTTGCTGTTTTAAGTTCCGGATGTATACGTCGTGAATATGAGGAAAAAAGGGATCTGGGGTACCGCCAGGAATTTTCTCTCGACGTGGACCGTATACTCTATTCGCTCGCGTATACAAGATACATTGACAAGACTCAGGTCTTTTACCTGATAAATAATGATCATATTACTCACAGGGTCCTTCATGTTCAGCTTGTATCCAAGATCGCCAGGACCATAGGCCGTTTCCTCGGGTTGAATGAGGATCTTATAGAGGCTATTTCTCTCGGCCATGATATCGGGCATACCCCCTTCGGGCATGACGGCGAAAAATTTTTATCGGAACTTTGCGAAGAAAGCGGGATAGGGTATTTCCTCCATAATGTCCAGAGCGTGCAGTTTCTGGATAAGCTGGAGAGGAAAGGAAAGGGATGGAATCTTTCGTTACAGACTCTGGACGGTATTCTGTGTCATGACGGTGAAATTCATAATCAGAGTCTGAAGCCGGAAAGAGGAAAGACATTTGAAACCCTTGAACAGGAAATCCTGATGAAAAAAAATAATCCGGATGTAAAACTGATACCCATGTCCCTTGAAGGCTGTATTGTGCGTATGGCGGATACTATAAGCTATATAGGCCGTGATATAGAAGACGCCATACGGCTTGACGTGATAAAAAGATCCGATCTTCCGGCAGAAAGCGTTAAAGTGCTAGGCAATACCAACGGCAATATAATATATAATCTGGTTACAGATGTAATCAAAAACAGTTATTTAAATATCCATATCGCTTTCAGCCCTGAAGTTTCAGAGGCATTAAGATGCCTGAAGGCATTTAATCTGGAGAGGATTTACCTTAATCCTGTGATAAAAAAACATACGCCTCTTATAAGGGATCTTTTCAGAATGCTTTTTGATAGATATATCGGCGATCTTGAAAAAGATAACAGGGAATCGGTGATATTTATCAATTTCCTTCAGGATATTTCCAGGGAGTATACCGCAAAGCACAGGAAAGAAGAAATAGTGAGGGATTTTATAGCGGGAATGACGGACCGTTATTTTTTGAGCCAGTGTCCCGAAAAAATGAGGCCTGTTACTGAAGCAGGCTGATTATAAAAGCCGGATATCGAACTTCGAATATCGAACATCGGGCCCGTTGCAAGGGTACTTCGAAACACAAAGTGCGAATGACGGGGAAAATCGGGTAAGATAGTTAAGCAAAATTCTCAAAAGGGAACCGGGAAATTAAAAAGATTTATGGGTAACAAAGAGTATGAGAAAAGAACTTACCGAAACCTTACCGGTATTGACGATCTGGTTTCTTTTAATGTTATTGTTCAGGAGACCGATCTGCAGGTTTATGCCAAAAAGCCGCTGCAGAAAATTACACGCGACCTGATCCTTAAGCACAGGGGGTTTATAGAAAAATATATTGTCCTTTATCCTGAATTCTTAAAAACGCTTATCCCGTGGAGTTCTGACGATTTTGCCCCGCAGATAGTCGGAAAAATGATAGATGCCGGCAAAAAGGCCGGTGTGGGTCCGATGGCCGCAGTAGCAGGTGCTGTTGCGGAATCTGTCGGCATGGATCTTCTCTCATATTCGGACGAAATTGTTGTTGAAAACGGCGGCGATATCTTTTTTAAAACAAACAGGCTGCTTACTGTCGGAGTATATGCCGCCGGTTCTCCTTTAAGTCTTAAGATGGGTTTGAGTATCGATTCCCGCGACAAACCTGTAGGAGTATGCACTTCATCAGGTACAGTCGGACATTCGCTGAGCCTGGGAAAAGCGGATGCAGTATGTGTTGTATCAGATTCATGCCCGCTCGCGGATGCAGCGGCAACCGCGGTAGGCAACCGGGTTAAAGGGAAAAAGGATATCCGGGATGCGATTGATTTCGGAAAAATAATTGATGGTGTTACGGGGATCGTTGTTATAATGGGAGAGGATGCCGGATTCTGGGGAGATGTTGAAGCCGTCAGACTGTAAGGCCGTTGTTAAAAAAATAACCGTAACATTGAAATGCTGTGACTGTATAAGGAGCGGCAACGAAATGCAGGCAGTGTAACGGTTATTTCGTAACGGCTCTTGAAGGAAAAAAGAGTTGAGTTTTGAGTGTTAAGAGGTTAAGATGTTTGACACATATGACTTTTTACGGGTTCATCATATGTGAAGAGTCTGAAGATCGGGCATAATTAAATTCTGGTGCAAATTTCTGGTGGAGCGGAATCAGCGATGAAGACAGTATGGGCGCCGTGGCGTATCAAGTATATTCTGGATAAAAAGGATGAAGGATGTATTTTCTGCAATGCTTTATCCAAAAACGACGACCTGACTCTGTTCAAAGGGGAACTGAGCATGGTTCTGATGAACAAGTTCCCTTACATAAACGGACATCTTCTTGTGGCGCCGGTAAGACATATTTCCGCGTTAAGCGATCT
>JAUPLM010000295.1 GCA_030836965.1 Thermodesulfobacteriota bacterium
GAAGCTCTTGAATCTGCCGGGAAAAAACTCAACCCGGGGGGAAAAATACTTATTACAGTTCCGGCGTTTAGATTTCTATGGAGCAGTCATGATGTAGCGGTACATCATAAAAGGCGTTATGTGAAAAAAGAATTGATGGAGCTTGTACAGTTATCAGGATTTAGAATTATATACTTTTCTTATTTTAATATGCTGTTATTTCCTATAATTGCAGCGATAAGAAGCCTGAAAATAATTAATGGCAAAAAATGCGGTACTGATGTATTTATGCCATCCAAACCAATAAATATTTTATTGACGACAATATTTTCCTGCGAAAGATTTCTCATGCCCAGGATATCATTACCATTTGGGACATCCGTATTGCTTTTGGCCGAGGTATGATATTTATTGAAACCCGGTGTTCAGAATCTCCGCTCGTTTTTAAAAGCACTTTTTATTTGATATTATATAATTCATGCGAATAGACAAAATACAAAGATTTTTTTTGCTTTTAAGCGTTGCAGGCGCCCTGGTTGTTTTTTTCGGGACTTCACAATTCGGTATCGGAATCTCACCGGATTCGGTAAATTACATATCCTGTGCAAGAGAGCTTATCAGGGGAAACGGATTTTTATCGTATGAAGGTACACCTTTTACTCTTTGGCCGCCTTTGTACCCGGTTTTGCTGTGAACTCTTGGGCTGACAGGCATAGATCCTGTTACCGGCGCCAGGATTTTGAACATATCGGTTTTCGGGTTAATCATATTCTGTACGGGACAATTATTTCGGTCATGTTTACGTTCCTCTTTTTTGATTATATCAGGAACGATTTTCGCGTCTTTTTCCGCTCAGGTCATTTCTTTATCATTCATGGCATGGTCGGAGCTTATATTTTCGCTTTTTTGTATCCTGTTTATAAAATATCTTATTGATTTTTCAATTGAAAACAGGAGGAAAGATTTCTACCTGCTTTCAGTAATTGTTGCTCTCTCCTGCCTGCAGAGGTATATCGGAGTTGCGATGATTCCAACGGCACTTGCCGCCATTTTACTATTAGTGAAAATTCCAATATCAGAGCGAATTAAATATTCCGTAAAATTATTAATTATCTCTCTTACCCCTTTATTTTTATGGGTATTTCGCAATTACATGCTGACTTCAACAATATCAGGCAGGAGAATAACTTCATCCTATTCTTTTCAACATAATATCTCTAAAACATTTGATGTTATAACCTCATGGATTATACCATCTTTTTCGCCTTTTCACATCCGCCTGATATTTACCGGAATTTTATTTTTCATCCTTATTTCGATCACAATAAGCAAATATTATAAAAAAAACAGCGGTACCATTAATATTCTATTAATCCAGTCAGTGTACTTCCTGATATATGCCTTGTTTATTATAATACTCAGTTCGTTCAGTTCACTAGATCCGATTCCTTACAGATATTTAGCTACTGTTTATATTATTTTTATCTGTCTTTTTTTCATGCTGCTTGAAACTGCTTCGGAATGGATGAATGAAAAAATCCGTATTAATAATTTCGGGAAGTATGTTATTATTTTGTTATGCACCGTATGGTATTTAAGTGTTATTACAAATAACTATAAGAATGTTATGTTCACAGTAAGAAACGGTGCCGGATATTCTTCGAACACCTGGCGGTTATCGCCGACTTTAAAATATATAAAAAATAATCCTTTAAATGGTATAATTTTCAGTAATGCTCCTGATGCTGTTTATATCATAAGCGGAATAAAAGCCGAATGGCTTCCCCGCCGTGATGAAGGGTTTGATAATTTTAAAAAAATTACGACCAGGGCGGGCAATAAATATGTAGTCTGGCTCAATAATGTGACTGAGCGTTCATATCTTTATGATATTAGAGATATATTGAATAATCTGAATTTGATTAACCGGGACCGTTTTCCTGACGGAGATATTTATATTTTATATGACAGAAATAAAAGCTGAAATTTTAAAATCCTTAATCATCGGATTCTGCAAACGGATGTGTTCTTAATGGGAAAAACGGCAATTATAATTCCATGTTACAATGAATCCAGCCGGTTAAGAGTCGAAGAATTTGCTGCCAGTATCAACACAAACGGAAATGTTTATTTCATTTTTGTCAATGACGGCAGCACCGATAATACTTCTGTTGTAATACAAGATCTTTATTATATATTCCCGGACCGGATTATATTCATAGAATTTGAGAAAAACAGCGGTAAAGCTGAAGCGGTCAGACAGGGTATATTGAAAGCATTGGAAATGGATTTTGAGAATATCGGTTACTTCGATGCAGATCTTTCTACTCCGTTAGACGCTATCAATAAATTTTGCGAACTTCTGGATAAACCGCAAACCAAGATTGTTATGGGCGCCCGCGTTAAGCTTCTCGGTAGGAAAATCGAAAGAAAGGCATTCCGGCATTACCTCGGGAGAGTATTTGCCGCATGCGCCAGCATTATTATCGGTGTCCCGGTATATGACACACAATGCGGCGCAAAAATTTTTAAGAACACAAAAGATTTGAATATAATTTTCTCGAAACCTTTTATTACAAAATGGATTTTTGATGTTGAAGTATTGGCAAGATTTAAATTGCTGAAGCTTGATGAGTCAAAAAGCTGGATAGAAGAATCGGCAATTGAATATCCCTTGGAGGAATGGATACACGTTTCCGGATCGCATTTGAAATTATATCATTATGTTACAGCGTTATCGGATCTGATAAAAATATTTTTATTTCTGCATTTTCCAGGACATCCAATTAAGCGGAATATAAATGATAAAGGTACGAATCAGCCTAATTAATAAATCTTTCTTGCTTTTTGAACACGGAATTAATAAGAAAAACCCTTCCGGCTGATTACGCCATCGGTGCCGGTAATATTATTGATGTAATCGTCGTAAGTCATAAATCAGATGGCAAAGAAGAAAGATCACTGTGCAAGTCGTTCGGTTCTGTGGGATGCAACGTATTTTTTGGTACGTCACATTGACTAAAGAAGAAACATCCGCCGAACTGGACAGAAAGGCTTTTTACGTAGCCGGCAAATATGAGAGGAGCATGAATGGACGAAAAAAAATTAAATGGAAAGCATGATGGGAAAAGGGACAGGGAGATGGCAGATCAAAAACAGATCAGCCCTATGATTGTTGCTGCAATAGCGGTTGCTCTTGATGCTCATTTTTCTGATGAAGACTCTTTATGTTCAGCAGATTTTGCGGTAATAAGCTGATTGGAATGTTATCAATTTACACATAAAAGGAATTTTAAATGGCATATAAAATCAAAATCGGGAACGATAAATTTGAAGTGGTGGTGGGAGAAGTAAAAAACGGACTTGCCAGTGTTAAAGTAAACGGTGAGTCATATGCGGTTGAGATTGAGCGTCAGGATTCGGCCGCTGCTCCGGCGTCAGCATCCGCTCCGGCTCAGGGATCTGCGTCTGTCGCAGCTCCGATCCCCGGCACTATTCTGGATATAACAGTTCAGGTCGGAGACAAGGTTGAAACCGGCCAGACAGTGGCTATCATCGAAGCTATGAAGATGGAGAACAATCTCGTGAGCAGCGTCAACGGGAGAGTTAGGGAAATCCGTGTACGAAAAGGGGCTCATGTTAAGACAGGCGATTTGATAATTATAATAGGCTGAGCTATACCTGTTATTGACCCTTTTGTATTTATATTTACCGCAGATACGTAAAAACTAATTGAGTTTCATCACTCTCTTTGCAGGTACTATTTTATGAATGAAACATAACGATTCAGATATTAACGACTTTACTTCTTCCGTATATTTGCCGGCATGTTCCATATGCATCGCAAACTATAACGGTCAGGATATAATCTCAGCATGCATAGATTCAATAAAAGACCAGCAATTCAAATATCCTGTAGAAATAATCGTTCATGACGATGCGTCTACCGATACTTCCGTAAAAATCATCAGCGATAAATATCCAGAAGTAATTCTGATTAAAAGCCCGGATAATGTCGGTTTTTGCGTAAGCAACAACCGGATGGCGGCCAGAGCAAAAGGTAAATACATACTGTTTTTAAACAATGATGCCTCTCTTTTTCCGGATGCGATAAGCAAGCTTTATCATTATGCTGAAAAAAAAGACGAAGCCATGATACTTGGCTTGCCGCAGTATGACATGGAAACCGGTGAGCTTATAGATATGGGAAGTCTGTTTGATCTCTTTTTGAATCCGGTTCCAAACAAGGATATAAGCGTTGCTGATAATGTGGGGATGGTGATTGGGGCGTGCTTATGGCTCCCAAAGAACTTATGGGATGAACTTGGCGGTTTTCCCGAATGGTTTAAATCGCTCGCCGAGGACATGTATTTGTGCTGCCTGGCAAGATTGATGGGATATCCTGTGAGAGTGCTTACTGATTCAGGATTTAAACACTGGGTAGGGAAAAGCCTTGGAGGCGGCAAGATTGATGCGGGGAAGCTGGTTACAAGCAGGAAAAGGCGGGCGTTGAGCGAACGGAACAAGAGCATTGTTATGCTGTTATGTTATCCCGGTCCCCTCGCATATATATTGATTCCTATCCATCTCCTGTTGTTGACAGCGGAGGGGCTATGCCTTTCAGCAGTTAAGAGGGACAGACGTATCTGGTCTGACATCTATAAATCCTGTTTGAAATCC
>JAUPLM010000296.1 GCA_030836965.1 Thermodesulfobacteriota bacterium
CTCTCTAAGGGCTGTTTCCGCCAGTAAAAGAGCTTCTTTCATGTAATATTCGTGATTCATGAAAAAATCCGTATGTTCATGTTTTTAATATTATTCCCCAATATTATTCCCCGATATTATTCCCGTCAGACTTTTTCTCAATATCGGATATTATGGAGAGTATGTCAAGCAATGACAAATCGCCGGTGAAACACGAATCTGAAAACTCATTGACATATCAGATGCAATATGATTATTTGGCGCGCGTTTCGAAATTCCTGTCAAAATATCAAAAATCAATAAAACCCCGGAGGCAATAATATGAAAAGTGTAACGGCAGTATTTTTCAGTCTTTTTTTTGTTCTGGCGGGTTTTGGTCTCTCTGCAGCCGCCGAGCAGGATATAAAAGGAAGTACGGACCACCCACTGCTATCAAGGATGCCCGGTTTTTTTATATCGAATTATGAGAACTCCGAATTCAACAGCTATAAATTCATCGGCCAGGATAAAAAACCGGTCAGTATCGAAGGCCATAAGTACTATTTTATATACCGCCTGAAAAAGGGCGCCGAGGAACCGGGCGAATTAAAAATACGCAGGAACATCCAGGACGCGCTGAAGAAGATCGGCGCAAATGTCGTATTCGACGATAACTTCAACAAAGCCTCCACAATCGTACTCCAGAAGGAAGGCAAAGAGACGTGGGTTGAGGTCAGAAGCTACAATAACATGTACAAACTGGCGATAGTGGAAAAAGAGATCATGAAGCAGGAGGTCGTGGCCAACGCCGAGGTAATGGGCAAAGACATCAATGCAACCGGCCATGTTTCGGTGTACGGTATATATTTCGACACCGGGAAGTCCGAGATAAAACCCGAATCGGATGCGGCTATATCGGAGATCGCGAAACTCATTAAGAGTGACGGCGCGCTGAAGCTGTATGTCGTCGGACATACGGACAATGCCGGCTCATTCGATTTCTATATGAAGCTGTCAAAAGACCTGGCGGAAGCAGTGGCAAAGGCTCTCTCCGGCAAACACGGAATAGACGCGGGGCGCCTGAAGCCCTACGGCGTGGCCTCCCTTGCTCCTGTCACATCGAACGCCACGGAGGATGGAAAGGCGAAGAACCGGCGTGTGGAACTGGTAAAACAGTAAAAACAAACAACGGTGAGCTGACCGCCGGCAAAACTTATTTCAGCATAACCTGCATTTATTCGATTCTGCAGATTGTGTCGTCGCAGGGGCAGCTCCCGTCAACCTCATAAGCGTAAAGAAGCCTTGATTCGGCTTCGGCCCTGCTTTCCGGAATTTCGCCGAAAACGAATTTTTCCGAAAGATTCAACAACTCCTGTTTTAAAGGGATGGAATCGAGTCCGTTTGAAATTACTTTGCCGGTCGGTCCGTCAAGGATGTCCGCATCCACCCCGTTTGTCACAACTACAACCGGGACCTGATAAGGGGCGACGAGTCTCGATGCCGATAAGGCGGGACGATGGCGTGTAATTATCGAGCCGGGTCCGTATTTAATTATCATCAGGATCAGGTTTTTCATTGCAATAAGAAAATCGATCCTGATTATCGCTTTTTTTTCTCCCGCCCTGACCAGAAGTTCATGGCGGGGTTTTATATCGGATTTGCCGTATGATTTTTTATTCACAAGGAACCGGGCGATATTTTGCCTGTACCTCTCATCATGAGTGTCCTGTATCTGAATACCCGTAATGAAGTCGGTTGTTTCGCCCAAAATCAAATGATGACCGTCCAT
The DNA here is from genome assembly GCA_030836965.1 of Thermodesulfobacteriota bacterium. Taxonomy (GTDB): domain Bacteria; phylum Desulfobacterota; class Desulfobacteria; order Desulfobacterales; family RPRI01; genus RPRI01. The sequence goes on from JAUPLM010000296.1 coordinate 1,748, forward strand.
GCGCTTTTTCAATTACCTTTATTTCAAATAGTTCTTTACAATTGATTGTTTATATGAATAAATTCGACCGCTTCGTAAAAAGTTATTCTGCTGTGCCGCGCTTCATCTTTCGTCATTGCAGCGTACTGATATGTACGCTTCATTCCTTACGATTCGTGCGCCTTGCATATTGAACTTTTTACTTTGCGGTCTGTGATTATATAATTGTGGAGCAATGAATAACTATAACAGGTAACGGTTTATGTCAATTCGTGAAAATTTTGAGAAGCGGGAAGAAGGGTTCATGTCTCCTTTCGGATGCCTCAGCTCAAAATCAAAAGGAAGGATGAGAAAGGAAGAACCGTGTCCGATAAGAACCGCTTTTCAGCGGGACAGGGACAGGATCGTATATTCGAACGCATTCAGAAGACTGAAGCACAAGACCCAGGTTTTTTTATCTCCCCTCGGAGATCATTACAGGACGCGCCTGACACACACTCTTGAGGTTGCAGAAATAGCAAGAACCATTGCCCGGGCCATGAGACTGAACGAGGACCTGACTGAAGCGATCGCTCTCGGTCACGATCTGGGACATACCCCTTTCGGGCACGGCGGAGAAACGGCTTTAAAAGAGATATATTCTCCCGATTTTTCTCACAATGAGCAGAGTCTCCGGGTTGTCGATTTACTTGAAAACAAAGGAAAGGGACTCAATCTGACCTATGAAGTCAGGGACGGAATTTTAAAACACTCAAAGGGGTATGGGAAAATCATACCCGATAACCCGGAAGAGTCGGCCTGCACTGTTGAAGGACAGGTTGTTCGCATAGCGGACATAATGGCGTACCTGAACCATGACCTGGATGATGCGATCAGAAGCGGTGTAATAAACTCAAATCAGATCCCTGAAACGTGTTCGAACCTTCTCGGCCGCACGCATTCGGAACGCGCTACAACCATGATAAAGAATCTTGTTTTTTCAACCAGGGTATCGGAAGGCAACCTTTGCCTTGAAATGAGCGATGAGATTTACGGCGCCATGACAAAACTGAGGGAATTCCTGTATGATAATGTTTACCGTTCCCCCGACGTTCATAATGAATTCATGAAGGCGAAAAAGATTCTTTCAGAGCTGTATTCATATTTCGTAAAAGATGAAAAGATGTTCCACAGAGAGCTTGCCAACATGGAGATGGCCGCGATCTACCGTAAAAAGAATCTTGGCGAGGAGTCCTACGAAAGGATTGTCTGCGATTTTATCGCAAGCATCACAGACCGTTACGCCCTCGATCTTTATTCCAAGATATTTTTTCCTTCACCGCTTGTTTGATGAACTTGTTGGAAGTTCGCATATGACTTCCAACTGTTTGATGAACAAGCTGGAAGTTTAAATATGCTCTCTTAATGAGCTTTTTGGGGATTTTTAAATCACTTAGCTAAATCACAAGAACTCGGGCTAACGCCCTCAAACAGCTTGTGATTTTTATCACTCAGTTATTTAAAAATCTGTTTCCCAAAAATCTCAAATCCGTTCGCATATGACTTCCAGCTTGTTCATCAATAAGATGAGGAGGGGAAGTATATAATCGAACAGCAGCAGGTAAGGATACCGTGGATTCTCTTATAGAAAAAATAACATCCGGCGAAGACAAACTCATCCCCTTGATGAGACGGCTGGAAGTAATATATAAATCAATGGATGAGACATATAACGATACGGCAGGCTATTATGGTTTTTGCTGCGGAGGATGTGAGGAGAACTGCTGTTTAACCAGATTTTACCACCATACTTTCGCGGAGTATATATATTTACATAAAGGCGTTGAAACGCTTGGACTTGGAACCCGTGCGGAAATACGGGAAAGAGCCGTCTCGGTCTGCATGAAGACGGCCGAACTTGACAGGGCGGGTCTTGCTGTCCGTCTTTTATGCCCGCTCAATTATGAAGGCATGTGCGTTTTGTATGAATACCGGCCTATGATATGCAGGCTGCATGGCCTTCCCCACGAGATAATCATTCCGGGGAGCGGGAAAAAAACGGGCCCCGGGTGCGGCGAGTTCAATGCCCGCTGCGGCGGCAAAGAGTATCTGAAGTTCGACCGTACTCCTTTCTATACACAGATGGCGGGTCTTGAAAAGGATTTTAAGGAAGCTTTCGGGATTTCCGAGAGGATTAAGATGACGGTTGCTCAGATGCTGGTAACCTTGTAAATTGAATGTTCTCGTAAAAAGTCTAAATATGCTCTCTTAATGAGCTTTTTGGGGATTTTTGAATCACTTCGCTAAA
>JAUPLM010000297.1 GCA_030836965.1 Thermodesulfobacteriota bacterium
CGGATGATAATGATGCGCTGGCGTGCGAAAAAGAAGCCGTGATAAATACGCTCGTCAATATCGATCTTCTCGATGTCAAAAGCCTCTACCTTCGTGTTGACAGCGTGATGAGCGCATTGGGAATCGCCGCTTATCTGACGGATGATATGGGCGTTCTTCACTTTGAAAAAGCTTTCGCGAACATCAAGGGGCTTTATCAGTATTTCGACAACCTGTGCGCAAAAAGCCTTTTTACCGGAGTCACATACATCAACAAGGAAAGCGACATGAGCATGCCGGGGCTTGCCAAGGTAAAAAAATCTTATCATCCGGCTATGATGATCAAATCATACAGGCTGGATCTTAAGTAAACCTTATATAATTATTTAGGAGCCAGAAGACAGAATTCAGAAGTCAGAATAAAAAGGAAACCCGCTTTTGTTATGGTGATACTTTGCAAGTACTCAACTTGAAGAGGTTGGTAAGCAGCGGGAGATTACATTGCTTCTATTCTGGATTCTGGCTCCTGAATTCTGACTCCCGAGCAGTTAAAAACCTGTTACGATTCTATGACCATTTTGAGCAGGAGATCTCCTTTAAGCCCGTCATCCTTTTCCAGACCGAGACCTTTCAATCTCAGCACGCTTCCATCGTCCAGTCCCGGAGGCACCACGATTTTGTACAGTTTTTTCCGGAAGCCGTGTGAAACGCTGACTATCTTCTGCGCTCCCAGAATCGCCTCGTATGCGGTAATCTGAAGGATTCCGTGGAGATCAATATCATTTCCCGAGCCGACAGGTCTGATAATCTGCAGCCTGTGGCTTTTTTTCTTCTCGGTGAGGCTTTTTGTCATTCCGGTAAGGCCGGTTTCAGGGATTTTCAGCAAGATCTTCAAAAGCAGTATCCCGAAGACGAATCCTCCTATATGAGCCCACCAAGCTATTCCGCCGGCCTGTCCGTTGCTTCCCGCAGCATTGATGAACTGAAGCAAGAACCAGAAAGCAAGAAAGAAAAAAGCCGATATTTCGATAATCCACGGGATAATAATGATGGGAATCAGAGTCAGTATTTTTGCCTGGGGATAGAGTATGAAGTAAGCGCCCATAACTCCAGCAATGGCTCCGCTCGCCCCGATAGTCGGAAAATCGGAGTAATAATTGAAAATAAGATGCGTAAGCCCGGATGAAAGCCCGCATGCGAGATAGAAGAAGAGATAACGGACCGGCCCCAGCCTGTCTTCAACATTGTCTCCGAAGATGTAGAGGGTCCACATGTTGCTTATGAGATGTAGAAATCCCCCGTGTAGAAACATGAAGGAGATTAAGGAGAAAATCTGCTCTGTTGCGGAAAAATAGTAGGCAATATGCGGAATTGAATAACGTGCAGGGACAAGGCCGTAAAGATAGACGAAATCGTTAAGGGCGGGACCCTGTAAAAGCTGGATGATAAATACGAGAATGTTTATGCCTATGATGGCGTTGTTGACTACCGGATAGTTTTTTGAGGGAATTGTGTCGCGAAGGGGTATCATTGGATGATGCGCATGCTCAGATCGACGCTCCTTGCAGAGTGGGTGAGCGCTCCGACTGAAATAAGATCAACACCCGATCCTGAAAGAGACTTCAGGTTTTCTTTAGTGATTCCACCCGATACCTCTATGATCGCTTTTTTGCCTATAACCGCGACCGCCTCCTTTATCCGGCCAATATCCATGTTGTCGAGCATAATGACTTCTGCTTTTGCCGCAAGAGCTTCTTTTACGGAAGGGATGTCCGAAACTTCCACTTCGATTTTTACAAGATGGGAGACCTTATCCCGGACCCTTTCGATTGCTTTTGTGATTCCGCCGCATGCTATAATATGATTATCCTTTATAAGGACACCGTCATATAATCCCATCCTGTGATTATACGCGCCTCCGACCCTTACCGCGTATTTTTCAAGAACCCTCCATCCCGGAGTTGTTTTACGGGTGTCGACAAGACGTATATTCCTGTCGTCAAGATGCGTTACGTAAGAACGGGCGTTTGTTGCGATTCCGGAGAGCCGCTGGAGAAAGTTTAATGCCGTCCGCTCGCCTTTCAGGAGAGTGCGCAGCCTTCCCTCCACCTCCATGACTATATCGCCGGATTTAACATAATCCCCGTCCCTGAAGAGAAACCGGCAGATAACCAGGGGATCGATAAAGGCAAAAACATCACCTGCGGTTTCAAGGCCTGCAAGAGTCAGAGGCTCTTTTGCCAGAATAATGCCTTTGCCTTTTATTTCAGGGTCAACCGCGTTGTCGGTTGTGATATCACCGGGACCGATATCCTCTTCGAGCGCTATCTGAATTAAATGTTTTATGGAATGCATTTTAATCCGATTCAATACTTTTTATTCTGTCAAGATTCGACATGAGCTTCTGCTGTTTTTCGACAAGTATCCTGTACTTTTCCTTCACCTTTTCCACAACATCCTCCGGGGCCTTTCTCAGGAAATCTTCGTTGCTCAGTTTCTTGTTCGAAGCGGTTATCTCATCTTTCAGTTTTCCGAGCTCTTTTTCAAGGCGGTCCGTCTCTTTTGAAAAATCTATTATTCCTTCAAGGGAAATAGATCGGAAGAG
>JAUPLM010000298.1 GCA_030836965.1 Thermodesulfobacteriota bacterium
ACCCCGCTTCCGCATGTGTGATACCCGATGATCTCGGCGTATATTTTCGCGTTTCTTTTCAACGCGTGTTCATAATCTTCAAGAAGAAGTATGCCGCTTCCTTCTCCGCACACAAGGCCATCCCTTTTTTCGTCAAAAGGACGCGGTGTTTTTTCAGGCTCGTTATTGTATCCTGTTGATGTCGCATAAAGAATATCAAAAGAGGCTGTAACCGTCGGATGAAGATCTTCGGCTCCTCCGCAAAGGACGGCGTCCTGTTTGCCGAGCCTTATAAGATCATATCCCGTGCCTAAAGCCTGAAGCGCCGAAGCGCATGCCGCGGAAGTCGCCATTACATATCCGGTTATCCCGAGATACTGCGCTACGTTCATTGCCGCAGTGTGGGATACACACTGAAAAAACTTCATTGCCGTAAGTTTTGTGAGATCCTTTTCAGGAAGCATTGTTTCGAAAGTATCATTAAGGCTTTCCGCGCTTCCCGTTGTCGATCCTATAATGCATCCGATACGGCCGGAAGAAAGCAATTTGAGGTTGATGCCGGAATCGGCGATGGCCTGTTCCGCCGCCTGGACGGAAAATATGCTCATTCTTCCCATCGATCTCCTGCTGGTGCGGGGGATCGCTTTTTCATTGACAAGCTTTGCGGGCGCGCCCACAAGGCTTCTTAACCCTTTATAATCGTCCCACCCGTCCATTCGCCTTACGGCGCTTCTCCCTTCTTCTATACCGAGAATCATGGCGGAAACGTCGGCGCCCAGAGGGGAAACGGCTCCTATGCCTGTAATGACGACTCTTTTCACCCGTTGAGCCTCTCTGTAATAAATCCTATGTACGGTTCTTTTCCCACGATCGCGCGTCCTATTATAAACGAAGACAACATTGCGCCGACAATTCCCGGAAGAACTGAGCTCTGCCCCGCGGCGTATATATTGCGCAACGGAAGTTTTCCGAAAAGATTGAACTGGCCGACTTTCTGCTTGATGCCGTATGCCGATCCGTCCGGCGAATAAAGATAATCCCTGAAAGTTAACATGGACGCGGCGTCGATAAACCTGAAGGTTTCATTAAATTCAGGGTAAACCCCGATGATTCTTTTCATGATATTTTCAATCCGGGAATTCTTGTAGTTCCGGTAGCCATCGGAACGAACTCCCGGCCTTGAATCCTCCCAGTCTCTTACATGCTCAGGGAAAGCGAGCTCCAGAGCGGTAAGCACAGTGTGTGTTTTCCCGTTCATGGTTTCCTGATTCTTCAGTATCACAAGCGCCGGATCTCCGGTATATGCAGGATCCATCATCCTGTTTATATCCGAGCTTGAAAAGAGCGAGAGAATGGTCGGTTCGGAAGTATTATCCGCATTTTTATCATTGGGCACGCTGTTTTCCACTACGCCGAACAGGGAGAAAAAACCGGCTGTAGACTCAAAAGCATTCACTCTGCTGATAAAAGCTTTAGTAAGATGATTTTTTGGAAGAACATCAAGGATTGCCTTTGGGTGTATCGTAAAGATGCATCTGTTTGCGGCAATCTCTTCTCCGGTGTTAAGCACAAATTTTCCGACTATATTATTGCCGACATCGGCACATTCGGTTATGCAGCTATTGGTGCGGATATCGATATCAAAACCCGCAAAGCGTTTTTTGAATGCCCTTATAAAGGCATCGCCGCCGTCTTTTACCCTTGCAACAGATTCATAAAGCCCTAAACTCACCCTGCTGTGATTCGCGAAAGAGATTTCCGATGGCTTTGCCCCATAGCACATGCTGTATTTTGAAAGCAGGCCTTTTAACTTTTTATTTCCTGTCAGCTTATTCAATACTTCATCAAGGCTGATATAATCTTCATCTATCCAGTCCTGCGAAAGAGATAGGTTCCGCAGATCAAGAGCCACGGTTTTTTTACAGACATCCAAAACCATCTTGAAATATTGCTCTATGGCATTTTTTTCCCCCGGAAAGTATTCCTTCATTTTTGCTGTTGTTTCGTCATAGCCGAAGGGGAAATCATAAACCGAGTTGTCTTCTTCGAATATTACCCTGTTTCCGTCTTCCTTTGTTATGAATACAGGCTGAATCTGATCATCTATTCCAAGAACAGTCAGCATATCTGAAAGAATACCGTTTTTGTAAAATCCGCCTGTAAAATGAAAACCCGTATCAAACGGGACTCCCTGCTTGTAAAACCTTGCCATGGAACCGCCGATATTCCTGTTTTTTTCAAGAAGCAGCACCGAATGGCCGTTCATGCCCAGCAGAAGAGCAAGGGTCATTCCGCTTATGCCGCTTCCCACAACTATATCATCATATTTTTTCATTTAAATGATCCGACGCAAATATTCTTCATGTCGCAAGACCGCCGTTGATGCCTATTACCTGTCCGTGAATGTACATGTTCTCTTCGGTGCAAAGGAAATTAATTACGGAAGCCACATCTTCGGGGCTGCCGAAACGTTTGAGCGGAATAAGCGGCAGAATTGCTTTTTTGTCCAGAGCCCCGGTCATATCAGTTTCTATGAGACCGGGAGCAACGGCATTGACGTATATATTTTTTTTACCGATTTCTCTCGCGAGCGCCTTGACTGCTCCTATAAGTCCCGCTTTTGATGCCGAGTAATTTACCTGGCCGGCCTGTCCGATCTGCCCGGAGGTCGACGAAACAACTACGATACGGCCTCGTTTTTCCCTCAGCATTGGAAAAAGAACGGAATTTATTACATTATAAAAACCGCCAAGATTGACCGAAAGCACCGAATCCCATTCTTCCCTGGTCATCCAGACCATGAGATTATCTTTCGCGATTCCGGCATTGTACACAACTACATGTGGCGGATGCTCATCGGCTCTTTTTTCAAGAGCAGCTCTCGTTGCATTATGGTCCGAGATATCAAATGAGAGGGTTTCACACTTTCCTCCCAAGCCCTCTATTTCAGATTTGACATTTTGGGCTGCCGCATGATTATTCTGATAAGTCAGCCAGATATCAAATCCTGATTTCGCAAGCCTTATGGAAACGGCACGACCTATCCCGCGGCTTCCGCCGATAACAAGAGCAGTTTTATTGTTATTTTCCGCCATGACATAAAATCCCCGTGACATGAAATCCCCGGAATAAAATATTCCGCCGCATAAGCCTTTCTTTACTATAAGTTATTATGTTTATCGTCAATAGAATTTGGATGGCTTTGCAG
>JAUPLM010000299.1 GCA_030836965.1 Thermodesulfobacteriota bacterium
AGATAGTTTGTTGAAAAATTATATAATCAGGAGGGATTATTATGCGTTTTGATAAATTTAGAATAAAATCGCATGAACTCATTCAGAATGCACATTCTATGGCTTCTTCTAATAATAACCAGCAGATAGAGCCGGAGCATCTCCTTTCAGCAATGCTTTCCGAGCAGGAAGGGATAGTGCGGGCCATGCTTAACAAGCTTGGAGCCTCCTCAGACTCTGTAGCAAATGATATTGCTCTTTCAATCGACAGGTTGCCGAAGGTTAAAGGCGCAGGCGAAACGAGCATATCTTTGAGGACGAAAAGCGTGCTTGATTCAGCTTTTTCCGAGGCTTCAAAAATGAAAGATGAATATGTGAGCACCGAACATATTCTCCTTTCAATTTCAGATGAACAAGCCGGCGAAGCGGCAAAAATTCTTAAGCGCCATAATATTACGAGAGAATCGATCCTGAAAGTTCTCGTGGATGTCCGGGGGACTCAGAGGATAACAGACCCGAATCCGGAAGAAAAATACCAGGCTTTGAATAAATACAGCAGGGATCTTACCGACCTTGCGAAGCTCGGGAAACTCGACCCTGTGATAGGAAGGGATGATGAGATAAGGCGTATCGTTCAGGTTCTTTCGAGAAGAACAAAGAACAATCCTGTTCTCATAGGCGAGCCGGGAGTAGGAAAAACGGCCATTGTTGAGGGACTTGCCCGTCGGATCACGGCTGGCGACGTTTCCGAAAGCCTGAAAAACAGGCGGCTTGTCGCTCTCGATATGGGCGCGCTGATTGCGGGCGCAAAATACAGGGGGGAATTTGAAGATCGTCTGAAAGCCGTTTTAAAGGAGGTTGAGAAGGCGGAAGGTGAGATAATTCTCTTTATAGACGAGCTTCATACCCTGGTCGGGGCGGGAGCCGCGGAAGGCGCTATGGACGCTTCCAATATGTTAAAACCCGCTCTTGCGAGGGGAACGCTTCGATGTGTCGGGGCGACAACTCTGAATGAATATAGAAAATATATTGAAAAAGATGCAGCTCTGGAACGAAGATTTCAGCCGGTGATGGTTAACGAGCCTACTGTTGAAGACACAATTTCGATTCTTCGCGGGTTGAAAGAAAAATATGAGGTGCATCATGGAGTGAGAATCAAGGATTCGGCGATAGTTGCCGCTGCAACCCTCTCACACCGCTATATTTCCGACAGATTTCTTCCTGATAAAGCCATAGATCTGATCGATGAGTGCGCTTCCAAGTTAAGAATCGAAATCGACAGCATGCCTGCCGAGATAGATGAGATTCAGCGCAGGATAACCCAGACCGAAATAGAATGTGTGGCTTTGAAGAAGGAGACGGACCAGGCATCTAAGGAGCGTCTGTTAAAACTGGAATCCGAACTGTCGTCAATGCACCATGAAATCGATGAAATGAAAGCTCACTGGCATAAGGAAAAAGAACTGATACAGGTTATCAGGAGGATAAAAGAGGAGATAGAGCAACTCGGAACCGAAGAGCAGCAGGCCGAAAGAGAAGGCAATCTGGCAAAAGTTGCGGAGATAAGATACGGAAAGGCCTCTGATTTAAGAAAGCGTCTTGATGATGCCAATCAAAACCTGTCAGGACTGCAGCAGGAAATAAAGATGCTCAAGGAAGAGGTTGATGATGAAGATATAGCTGATGTTGTATCGAGATGGACGGGAATTCCTGTCCGGAAAATGCTCGAGGGGGAAAAAGAGAAACTTGTAAGTATGGAAGAAAGACTCGGGAAAAGGGTAATCGGTCAGCATGAAGCGATAGAAGCCGTTTCAAATGCCGTCCGCAGGGCCCGGTCAGGATTGCAGGACCCGAACAGGCCGATAGGCTCTTTTATTTTCATGGGGCCGACGGGAGTCGGAAAAACGGAACTTGCCAAAGCTCTGGCCGAATTTATTTTCGACAGCGAACAGGCGATGGTAAGAATCGATATGTCGGAATACATGGAAAAACATGCTGTATCAAGGCTTATCGGCGCGCCCCCCGGTTATGTCGGATATGATGAAGGAGGATATCTTACCGAGGCTGTGAGAAGAAGACCTTACTCGGTTGTTCTGTTTGATGAGATAGAAAAAGCTCACCCTGAGGTTTTCAATGTACTTCTCCAGATTCTGGATGACGGTAGAATGACGGACGGGCATGGGCGTACCGTTGATTTTAAAAACACGATTATTATCATGACATCCAATGTCGGAAGCAGGTGGATACAGGAACTCGGCGCTTCAAGGCGCGAAGAGATGGAAGCCAGGGTTACGGAAGCTTTAAAGTCAAGCTTCAAGCCCGAATTTTTAAACAGAATAGATGAAACAATTATTTTCCATAATCTCACAACCGGCCAGATCGGCGAAATTGTGGGTATCCAGATTAAAAAGCTTCAGGCAAGGCTTGCTGAAAGGAAGATCGAACTTCTCCTGTCGGATAATGCGGTAAAGCTTATCGTTAGTGAGGGATATGATCCGGTTTACGGAGCGCGTCCGTTAAAGCGCGCGATTCAGAAATATATAGAGAATCCTCTCTCCATGGAAATCTTAAAAGGCGGAATCCGGGATGGCGGTTCCGTAAATGCGGATGTTAAGGGGGATAAAATTGTTTTTAACTATTCGGCCGCAGAATCACAGAGATGAAAGCGGATATATTTAAATACAGTAGCTATTTAGGAGCCAGAAGCCAGAATTCAGGAGTCAGAATAAAAAGTAAACCTGCGGTAAACCTTGGCCGATGTTCTACTTGAAGATGTTGATAAGTCACGGAATATTATATTAATTCTATTCCGGATTCTGGCTCCTGAATTCTGGCTCCCGGGTAGTTAAAATTTTTTAATCCCGCTTTGCACCAGGCAGATTATCTAAGACTTCGTTTACGATTTGCGCCCGGAGTTTTTCAGATGCCTGCTTTATCTCTTTTTCGGCTTCCTGTTTTGCTTTTTCAAGAATAAGTTCGCTTTCAAGCTCGGCTTCCTTAATGATCCCGGCTTTTATAATTTCACACTTTCTTGCGATATTTTCTTCGGCGTCGGCAATAAAATTTTTTTTCTCGTTTATTATCGTCATCGTTTTATCAATCTCGCCTGAGATTTTTTCTTTTTCATTTTCAAGACGGGAAAGCTCGGAAGGTATGACTTTTTTACGGTTTTTTATAAAATCCATAAGCGGTATTACGGCAAATTTGAGAAGGAGTAAAACAACGATAAGCAGATTGACCCACATAATAATAGAATCTGTTCCCATTTTAAAATCCTTTGCGATTTCCCGTTTAAAGGGTAAGAATCCATGCCGGATTATCGGCTCAGGCGATCCTTTTTCAATATAATGAAGAGTAAGATAAACAGCAATATAATCCGGCAGGTTCTGTTTACGTAGAGGAAGTCACCGGGAGAGCAAACAGATATATTTGATTGGGATATTTACAATCATGCATGCCTTATGTTAGTTTGGTTCATAATATATTAACCGATTTACAGCTATATGGAAAGGAACGGAGAAAAGAATGCTTTTCCCGGCATTGGAAAAACTCAAAAAATTTTACAGTTGTTTTTCAGGCGACGACAACGTTCTCATATTAATTAATGCCGATCCGGATGCTATCGCAAGCGCAATGGCTGTAAAACGGCTTTTGTGGCGCAGGGTAACAGGTGTGACCATATCAAGAATAAATATTATAAAACGGCCGGACAATCTTGCGATGATAAGGCTTCTCGGCGCTAACCTTGTTCATATCGAAGAAATAGATAAAGATAAATATTCCCGCTTTGTGATTGTCGATTCCCAGCCGGAGCATAACGAAGCGTTTGCCGGGTTCAAATATGACGTTGTTATTGATCACCATCCTGAAACGGCCCCGGACGCGCAATTTGTCGACATACGGCCATTGTATGGCGCAACTGCAAGCATAATGACCGAATACCTGAGAGCGGCAAGGATAAAGCCCTCGTATAAACTTGCAACTGCTTTGTACTATGCCATTAAGACCGATACCAGCAATTTTGAGAGAAAAGCCCTGGTTGAAGATATCAGGGCTTTCCAGTTTCTTTTTCGGAATGCAAATATCCATATAGCCAGAAAAATTGAGCAGGCGGAATTAAGTTTTGATTTTCTGAAGTATTTCAAAAATGCCCTCGAAAACATGCGGAAGCGGAAAGGAAGAATATTTGTTCATATCGGGCAGGTAATCAATCCGGATGTTTGCGTTCTGCTGGCCGATTTTTTTATGAGGATCAACAGCATAAAATGGAGCGTTGTCTCTGGTGTATGCGACAATCTTCTTGTTGTCATTTTCAGAAATGACGGTTTGCGGAAAAATGCAGGCCATGTGGCAAAAGAGAGTTTCGGCCATATAGGTTCCGCTGGAGGTCATAAGAGTATGGCAAGAGCTGAAATTCCGGTTTCTGTTTTAAAGGGGCATCCGGATATGAAAAACGATAAAATGGTATTAAAGTGGATAATAAGCCAGATAGAAAAAAAAGCCGGCAAGAAGTAATGACGGCTTTGTAAAAAGTCGCTCTGCTTAAGTTGCGCTTCATCTTTCGTCATTGCGGCGTACTTATAAGTACGCCTCATTCCTTAAGATTTGCGCGCCTTGCATATCGAACTTTTTACTGTGCCGTCAGAATATTGACTTTTTACGA
>JAUPLM010000300.1 GCA_030836965.1 Thermodesulfobacteriota bacterium
GTATAACTATCTTAATTTAAGCAACTTTTAAATCATTGTAAAATCCAAAAAGTTTGAGAATGTCTTTTTTTCGACCGAAATACCGCAAAAGAGCCTCTTCAACTTTTTGTTTGAGAGCATCTGATGAGATTCAAATAATGTAACGGTATTATGGATTTAAAATTTTAACGAAAATGTCAAATTCTTGTGTGATTCAAGAATCTTGTGGCGATACGCCAATGAAAACAGAGTTACAAAATAATGTAACGACGTAAAAATAATCCAATAATGATCTGTGGTTTCGCGTTTTTCGAAAATGAATCGAGCAAAAATCGGCGTCAAAATATATAAGGATAAAATACAGGCAGGCCAACTTCGGATTATAGCAAAGATGGCCTGTTGATGCAGATACGTTGTGGTAAGGATTATTATTGGGGAGGGAGGTCTGATATAAATTCAAGGGCAAGATTAATATCGACAAATTGGTGGCTTAGTTCCTTTGCCCTGTCCCGGCAGTCTGTACAGATTTCTTTAAATTTTCTCATATCGCCTTTAACTGCCATATAGATCTGTTCAACGGCTTCCTGCTGGATATCTTTGCATTCTTCGATGAACTCCTCGACCTCTATGGGATACAAAATCAGTGTTTTCAACCGACTGAGTATATCAGGATGGTTCCGGCTCAAAAACGTTCTCACTTTCGGCAGTCCTGCAAATACAATGGGAACACCGGCATCAATAATCCGTTTAAGATATGGCCAAACCCGTTCATCCAGGTCATTAGCCTCATCTATGATGATAAAACAATTGGAGAGATTGCAGATCATTTTCAGGTACTGGGGAGTTCGACGGTAGGTGGCGGTGGCTTCGTAATTTAATTCCTTAAGTATCGCGGCCAGGGTTTCATGTATGTTGAACAGAGACTCAACCCATACGGCATGGAGCTTTTTGGGATGCAGCAATTTTAAAAACCGGGTTTTTCCTGCGCCAAAATCACCTTCAATGAGGAGGCTTTGGCCTCTATAGATCCGGTTATAAGTGGCAGCCAAGTATGAGACCCTTCGTTTATCACTGATAAAATCCTCTTTCATGTTATGTCTCCGTGGGATGCATAAGTGGCGACATGGTTCGTATTTAACGATTTTTGGCAATCAAGCATAAATGCATTGAACAGGGCCTGATTCCTACGGTTATCCGGCTGGTTTATTTTTTTTATGTAATCGGCGTACCTTGATTGATTATGATCAAGCACTTGTGCCACGCGAGCCAGGGTGAGGCCTTTATGATACACTTCGATTAAAACAGGCCGGTCAACGGCCATATTGTGTTTTTCTAATAGAGCGATAATGGTGTCAAGTTCATCCGGCGGCACAGGCGAAGGTTCCGGTTTTGGCGGTCTGTCAAAGGGCTTTTTTGCAATGGCTTCGCCCAACAGTATACCGTCTTCACCCGGTTCAAAAATAAAAAGCTTGTCCTTGTATCTGGATATTTTCACTGGTGTGCTTTTATGTTTGCTGAACTTATCTGCACCACTGGTCACATAATAGTCACGCTTGTCATGGCGGATGGTCCTGTTTTTAGATACGGTGGCTTTAATTTTATTGTAGCCGTATTTCATATATTCCTGAACCTGGTCCGGGGTAAAATTCAAGGTATCTGCCAGGGTTGATAAGAAAGCATCAAATTTCTGTGCCGGCACCCAGGCACTGACCACCCCGTCTTCGGTAAAATAATGTTGTGTATGATTATGTTCGTTACGGTATTCGCTGAGCATAGTGCTGCTCCTTAGTTCCTGAAGGCTGATATCAAGAAGGGTTACCGTGATTTTTTCCTTTTTTCCCCGCTTGAAATCATATTCGGTAACGGTTTTCACAATCCTGTCCTCAAAGGCTTTGATAATCCGTATTTCAAAATTGTGCAGGCTACGGTGTGAAGATTCCAGATGCGCCTTATCTTTGGGTGAATACACCCTTGAAAAATCCGGTGCCAAATAAAAGCCTTGCGGTGTAGAATGCTTCAGGTTAATGGCATTTATGGGACGTTGTAGATTTAAAAATCCTTTTGCCTGGTCAGGTCTGATACCGATTTTTTGCAAAGGGAAAGGGGTACTCAACAAAAAACGGGTAAAAAGATCCACAGAGTTCAGGCTGCTTTCGGTAAAATAAAAATCCAGGATAAACATCTTCCTGGAACCGGTATCAAATATTTCAATAACCTGTGGTTTTTGCCAGTTACCGTGTTCATCTCTGATCCTTAAATATTGAAATTTGCAGCCGTCAATCTGGATCAAAGCAAATACCGCCACCGACTTGAAGGCATGAATTACCGGGGCCTGATCCTGCTCATCCTCTTTTTCCAGGTAAAATTTGAGATTTTCCCTTTTGACACATCGCCGAAGTGCCGGAAGACTGATGGGTCTGCCCAACTCCTGTTCAAGCCAATAGTGATAATTTTTAATGGTCCTGGCTTTTTGGGTTATAAAAATGAATCCCTGGGATGAGGGCTCGCATGACGCCTTGACGATCTCAATAAACCGTCTTTTGGTTTGCTCGTCTATTGCCCTGGGCCGTCCGCTGCATTTGCGGCCTTCCATAATTCCTTTTTCAACCAGTAAAAGGGGCGCCGGGATAATCCCGGTTCTCTTGTACTGGTCCTTGTAATATTTTTTGGATCGTCTCTTGGCAGACCCTGTTTTATTCATAATTTTTTTGTGCAGCAGTAAATGAAAGCGGTCATCAATAGTCAGATCATCCATTATCTGCCCCCTTTGATACAATCTTTTCATATATGACCCGGTGCCACAACAATGCCGCCTGGCGGGAGGTCTTCTGCCAATGATCATGCTGGGCCACACGGACCTGTTCAAGCATTGCCTTCACAACAGCCATGTATTCATTGGTAATTCGATCTGTCAGATCCGGTTTGCTTACCGGAACCGTTTTACGGGCATCAATAAATTTTTTGATATTTCGTGCGGTCAGTTCCATGCCACTGTTTATAATCGCCTTCCAAATATGGCGCTGTTCCATGGAATCCATTTGAGTAAGGGGGCGGACCTGGGATTCATTTGCCGGTAGCTTGTCGCCAATTGGCGACAAATTGTAGATCACCTCATAGGCTCGAATCAGCCGGTAGGCATAGGCCTTGCCCATATCCCAACGATCCCTTGTGTATGCTTCGAATGATTCAAACAAAGCCTGCGTGTATAAACGATTATCACGAATTTCCTTCAAGGCCCGGCCGATTTTGTAAAAACATTCCTGATTGCGACCAATCAGGGTTTCAAGCTCAAGCAACCGCTCCATATTCACAGCCCTCCCGGCATGGGCCTGCCGACCATAGCGGCAAGAGCCGTCAATTTTACTGTCTGAACCTGGGGTGCAGTATTTATTTGTTTTAAAAACAAGACACTATCCCTGAAGCCATAGCCCTTGATTTTCATGACAAGGTCGATGGTATTAAAATTCTTTTCGCATCTGAAGCATCTGGCCAGGTTCGTGGCTGGATTTACAGCGGTTTGAAATTCATTGCACAAAGGGCATAGAAAACGAAAATAGCCATCCCTGATCTTGGATGGAATCTGTAAATGGTCCCTGATCAGCATATCTACAGGGATATTGTTTCTCAGTTCAAATAATTGCCGGGATGAAAATCTGTTTTTCACAAGACACCTCCTTATTTTTAATATTTCAGGTGCTTTTTTATATCACCGGCCAGAGCCGCCTGTCAGTTGCCTCTTAAACTGAAGTTGGGATTATTCTGTTTATATATATTTGTATTATCAGTTGGTTACACCCATGATGCCTCTTAGAATCAATGTTCGATTAGTCTGTAAATATATCGTTATATTACAGTTGGTTATTCCAACCATGCCTCTTGAAATCAATATTCGATTAGTCATATCTGCCGGAGGGGGGGTATGTGAATCCCCGAACTTTTTCCCTGTTGTGACTGATAACCTGGGTAACCAGATATTGGATGATAATTGCCGGCTTGATCCCGTATTCTGTTATAATGACTTCCATTGGCAAAACAGGTTCTGTCTGTTTTTGATATGAAAGCGAAGGGAGGTTCCCAGACGTTTGCTGCTCCTCAGCTTCTTCAAGTTTTTTTGCCAGGTAGTTATTTTTGTAAACAGCTTTGTTTTTCCTGTTCCACTTTTCACATTGCCTTCGATGAAGCTCATTTTGGCAAGCCGGGCTGCATGTTTTTTGTCGCCCTTTTTGCCTTACATCAGGAGTGAACCATTTACGGCAAATGGAGCAAGGGCGTTTTCCGCGTGAATTCTTTGCCATTATTTCTTCTCCAAGATTTGAATCAGGGAGAGTATATGTACCAAATTTCGAAGGAAACAGCGGCGGGGTATGTCGGCGGGATAGGCAGGGTATGATTTTTATTTTATTTGCGGGGTATAGCGGCGGGATATCTGCCGTTACATTATTTCGTCATAAAACTGCGGGGTAAGCGTTACACTTTTTGAATCTTACCATCCGTAATATCTTATGGGTTCCGTTGCTGAATTCAGACATATCAATTTTATACAACTGTATTCATACCATTTTTTCAGCCAAGAATCTCACGGGGAACTGCTTCATTCA
>JAUPLM010000301.1 GCA_030836965.1 Thermodesulfobacteriota bacterium
ATCTCGTAACAAAAAACCAATTATCAATTGATGTACAAACATTGCAGTAACACGGGGGGGTGAAAATACATTTTTCACCTAGCAAAATTCTATATTTTTATAACGCTCTGTTTATTTTATCTATATTTTGAAGATTTTCTTTGTTTGGTTTGACTCGATTCTTTTTAATATCTCTCCACGCAACTATCCTGACCCGCATTCCGAAAAAGTCATGACTTTTCCGGAATGTATGCCGATAAAGACATTAATTCGGAGTGAATATCTGAAATTATTTTAGCAGCATTTGGCAATGCCGCGGGAATTTCCGTTCTTTCCAATAATCCAAGTCTGAATTATATAGGCGGCGCATCCGACTCCCGGAGTCACGCTTATCGCTTCAGTCGGGCAGTTCTTCGCGCATGCTCCGCACTCCATGCACCCGTTTTTATCGATTACTCCGGCCTTTTATTCTCGACTTTAAAAACTCCGTGCGGGCATACTATTTCGCACATCCCGCACCCGATACATGCTTCACGGTTTAAAGAAAGAGTTGAAACATCATATAAATATCTAAAGTCTTGCATATTCTTCTCCTGTAAAATATCAACGGCTTCGTACAAAGTCCGATTTCTTCGTTGCGCGTCATCCTTCGTCATTGCGGCGTACTTTTATGTACGCCTCATTCCTCAAGATTCGCGACGCCTTGAACTTGAACTTTTTACTTTGCCGTCCAAATTATGTCTTTTACGATTTCATCAATATTAAATAAATGCGGCGCCGATCCATAAAATAATTGAGACAAGACCTGCAAGCGCCTGAAGAGGCATTGCTTTCCTCATCTCTTTTTCAACTCCTGACGGCGAAGTATAAGGGGTTGAGCCTGTAAAATTCATTCCAAGATAAGAGCTTACCGCCGTAGTACAAAGGAAAAGAGCCGCAAGCTCCCATGCGTTTGCTACATCTTTCAAAAAAATCATGACAAAAACAGACGCTATGATTCCGGTAACAGCTCCCTTGATGGAAAAAGCCTTTCCGGGAAGCCACGGTAAAACCGCAGGCACAAAAACAGCTCCTGCAAATATTCCGGCCGCATACGCCAAAGCCGCCATGATTCCTCTCGACCAGGCATCTTTTACTGAAAATATTTCTGTTCCGATTCCAGACAGAAGGAAAAATCCAAGCAATATGAAAACTGTCGGTTTTACGAGAAATGAAAGCTCAACCGGAACAAGCACAAGGCGCTCCGATACGGTGAAAGTCACACGGCGCATAGTCTCGTCGGCCTTCTTTCCGGCATTCAGAAATTGTTTTATGTCACTAGCGCGGATCGGACCCCATACCACCTTGAACCCGCAACCTTTTTTCACATCAATTGCAGATACCCCTGTAGCCGAAAGCTGGGGAAGAATAAGCTCCCTGTGATTTACGATTTTATCCAGGCCCGAGACCTTTACTCTTTTTATCACTTCCCCGGTTGAAAAAAGGTTTTTACCGGCAGCGCACCATACGTTTATTCCCCGTGTGTCGAGCACCATAATCCACGCGCTGAGTGATGGCAGTTCTTTCCGAAGAGCATCAAAGGTGAGCTTATAGTTGGCCGTAACTAGGACAGGTGAGTCAGCATCAGGTGTGCCTGCGCAGTAAATCCCCGGCGCTATGCCGTATGAATCCCTCCCTATTCCGAATCTAGCCAGGACCGAAGTCGCGTGATCGGCCACGGAAAGTTTTGTTCCGATTTTTGGAACAGAGCCTATAGCCGTATCCATAAAGTCTTCAACAAACCCGCATATTTCATATCCCGGCCGGGCAAATCTGCTGCATTCGGGCCCCGGCGGAGGTCCGCAACATGCAGCATCCTTGTTTTCGTTTTCCTTAACAGGAGTGGAAGCAAAAGGCTTCAGGTGAGATACCCGGCCAAATGGTTCCTTCTTATTATTTTCGCCGCAACAATCAGTTTTCATGTTATTTTTTTATTTTAACCTCCCTGTGGCACTACAAAACTCAATCTTTATAAACCGGCAGCCGTTTTTTTGAAATCCTCAAGTATCTTCAAATCAACGCAATAGCAGGTGTAAAGTCCTTCCACCTCTCCTTTTATGATGCCGGCCTCCTTAAGGCTTTTTAAATGCTGACTTACTGTTGACTGTGCCAGCGGCATCATTTCAACTATCTGCCCGCATATGCACCGGTTCTCCTCTTTCAGATATTTTAATATTTTCACCCTTGCCGGATGACCGAGAGCTTTGCATATTTTGGCAAAACCGTCCATATCCATAAAATTTTCATCATCCTTATTCTTCATAATCGCTTCTCCTGTATCGTTAATTTACGATATACGATTTAAATAATCCATGTCAAGCTATTTGTTCCTTCCGCTTGCTTCACGGTCCATTTTCATGTGATAATGAATAAGGAGTAAATAATAGCTATATGCAGGAAAAACTATTAATAATTCATCAGGGAGCAATTGGCGACATTGTCTCCATATTTCCGGCTATTATCAGACTTAAGGAAAGGTTCCGGATAATTGACGCCGTATGCAAAAAAAGCATCGGTGAATTGGCATCCTCACTTCACCTGACAGATAAATTTTATCCTGTTGAAGCGGCGTATTTTTCATCGGTTTTTTCCGGCAAAGCGGATCCGCGTATAACCGATATTTTAAGATCATATGATGAAATAATCCTTTTTTCATATTCAAAAGAACTTGAAGATGTTTTAAGCGGCATAGCCTGCAGAAAAATATACCGCATACCGCCACGCCCCGACCCCTCCCATGAAATTCATGTTTTAAGTTATATCCTCGACCGCCTTGCTGAAAATGAACTTATACCTGATGCAATCCGGCCCGAAACAGATTATTTTGCGCGGCTTCCGGAACAAAAAGGGACGAGGTCATTATATACCGGTAAGAAAATATTGATACATCCGGGATCAGGGAGCAGAAGGAAAAACTGGCCGGTTGCAAATTTCATTAAAATCTTCGGAGAGCTTGAAACAGCCGGGATGAATCCGGAAATCATGCTCGGACCTGCCGAGCTGTATCTTTCAGAGGCTTTCGCCGTATACCCTTCTATCGGCAGTAAAATTAATATACTGTCAGATCTTTCGGATCTTATGACTATGCTGAAACAAACCTTCGGATTCATAGGAAATGATTCCGGTATAAGCCACCTTGCGGCATTTACAGGCATGCCGACAGTGGTTATATTCGGGCCATCAAGTCCGAAAAGATGGAAACCCTTCGGAAGATCGGTTGCGGTTCTCCGGCCGGAAACCGATTGCAAGCCCTGTTTTGAAACAGGAAAAGCTGACTGCAAAGATATGATATGTCTTGAAGGAATAACACCGGAAATGGTAATTAATGCTTATTTGAAAATAAAAAGGAATACCAATGAATCATTCTCATAATCCGCCCGAACCGGCCATGAATCAGAATATATTCAGAATAGGTCTTTCAGTTGAAACAATATCCGTTTATCTTTTATGCTGCGGCCTCGAAGATAATGGCGCCGTCATATCCACCAAAAACCTTCTCGGAGTATGGAACGGTACCAGCGAAGCTCTTTCCGACGGATTAAAAGAACTGGAAAAAAGGAATATCCTTCTTAAAATAATATCCGGCGGAGAAGATAAAAATGTATACAAGCTCACGGAATACAAAAGCTGGAAACTGTGACGGCTTCGTAAAAAGTCATTCTGCTGTGTTACGCTTCAACTTTCGTCATTGCAGAGTACTGACATGTACTCTTCACTTCTCAAGTTTCGCGTGCCTTGTATAATGAGCTTTTTATTTTGCCGTCCGGATCTCGACTTTTTACGAAACCATTAAACCGTGACTATCTGATTTTTGACAACTCCCGCGCGACACACTCTTTTACAAGTTTTGCAGGCACGTCCGTACGGATTCCGGGGCACATTCCGGCCATAACATACCAGTTATCCGTATCGGCCAGGACGCTTTTTATAAAAGGCCATTGCCGGCACATGCGCGGCTTGACTGAATGAATCGTACATATCTTATCCCAGAACACGCAATATCCGTTCCTGCCGCGCGCGAGCACGGGTTTTCCGCCTGACATTTCGCAATACTCCGATACAAAGCTTTCATGATCGGCCTTGATATAACCTGCGATGGCATCAATATCATCCTTTGTTACGAAAGTCCCGCCATAGCCCTTACAGCAATCACCGCACATTTTGCATTTGAATATATCATCCGGCCGAACCGCCTTAGATTTCATGCCTTGTCTCCATGGCTTTTTTCAATGTCACCTGATCCACATACTTAAGATCACCGCCTATCGGAACACCGGATGCTATGCGGGTAACCTTAACCGGATATTTTATGAGGCATTGAGCGATATAGGATGCGGTCGCCTCACCTTCAACATTTGTGCCCGTCGCAAGTATAATTTCTTTGATTTTCCCTTCCCTTGCTCTATCCATAAGTTCCCTGATCTTTATATTATCCGGCCCGACACCATTCATGGGAGATAAAACCCCCGAAAGTATATGATAGAGCCCTTTAAAAGATCCTGATTTTTCTATTGCAACCATGTCTGCGGGCTGTTCAACCACGCAGAGCAGGGAGGAATTTCTGGACGGATCGCAGCAGATATGACAGGTCTCTGTTTCACTCAATGCAAAGCAGAGACTGCATATTCTTACCTTTTGTCTTATATCGAGTATGCTGGCTGCAAGCTGTTCGGCTTCTTTAAGCGGATAACGCAGGATATGCATTGCAAGGCGTTCGGCGGTTTTTTCTCCGACACCGGGAAGCTTGGCAAGATTTTTTATAAGATTAAGAATAGACAGCGGGTAGTGCATAAATATGCCTCAAATATGGTCGGGCGGGTAATTCCGCATCAAAATAATCACATAAGTCCCGGAATACTGATACCTCCGGTTAATTTACTC
>JAUPLM010000024.1 GCA_030836965.1 Thermodesulfobacteriota bacterium
TGACTTTCAGCTTTTTGTTAAAGTATCAAATTTAAAGAACAGGACATATGACTTTTATTAACAGGCCGCTTTGGATAAAAACATCAAGACAGATCCTCTTTATCTCCCTGATTGTCCTGATTGCCGGGTTTGCTTCAAACAAGCTCAGATCCGACAAGATTCCTTTTGCAGAAGACTGGTCTGCAAAATCAAATCTTGTGACCTCATCCGGCGAAAATCTGGAAATTTCCATTGCCGAAGCGACAAATCTGTTTAATAAAGCGGAGGCGGTCTTTATTGATGCCAGATCCGGCGCAGAATATGATACCGGACACATAAAGGGCGCTAAAAGCCTTCCGTACAAGGAAGTTGACTGGAAATTCGTCGATGCAATGACAGGAGTTCCGGAAGAAAGCGCCATAATAACTTACTGCGACGGAGAAACTTGTGAACTCAGCATGGAGCTCGCGGTTTTTCTCCGTAACACGGGTTACAAAAATGTCAGGGTTCTTTCAAACGGATGGACGGTCTGGCAGCAAAACGGCCTTCCTGTTGAAACCGGAGCGCGATGAAAGAAGAAACCGGCCGTAAAATATCAATGATCCTGTACCACGGGGCAAGGATTATCCTGGGCATGGTATTTGTCTATGCCAGCTATGACAAGATTCTTCACCCGGCGGCTTTCGCAAAGCTTATCTACAATTACCAGATTCTCCCGGACGAACTTGTAAATTTATCAGCCATATTTCTACCCTGGCTTGAACTCACTATCGGTTTTCTTCTTATAACCGGAGTATGGCTGCCGGGTTCCGTTTTTACCGGCAATATTCTTCTGATCATTTTTTTCTGCGCGCTTATGTACAACAAGGCCCGTGGTCTTGATATAAGCTGCGGTTGCTTTTCGACAAGCCCAGGCGAAGCACCTGAATCAACCTTTTATCTGTTGCGTGATTTTTCGTTTGTCGTAATCGCGGTTTATCTTTTCTTTAAAGTTTTCATAACTGATTTTGCCGGCCTTAACTCTTCTTCCCGAAGAACTCCTTGACCCATTCAATCAATTCATATATTTATAGATTCGCAAAAAATCCGACTTAATTTTCTGACTTTTTCTTAAAGCCTTTGAAATGGATACAGTTATGCCGGTAAAACGAATGCTCTCTTCCGTTATTCTTGGGATCACCATTGTTTTATTATGTACAGGTTTCGCCTCCGCCAGAGAAGAGTACGCCAGGAAGACAGGCAAGGGCTGCATATTCTGCCACGAGGAGAAGACCGGTGGCGCCATAAAAACCGCCGGCATCGCCTATATAAAAAACGGCTACCAGTATCCGATTCCTCTTTATATCATTGAAAAAGCCGTCAAGATTCAGAGCGCTTTCCACAAGACGGCAAGATTCATCATAGGATACCTGCATATTCTGGCCGCGTTCATACTTGTCGGCGCCATATTTTACATACATATTTTCGTTAAACCCTCCCAGATAACTGGAGGGCTGCCGAAGGGAGAGCGCGTACTGGGCATATCGTGCCTGATTACGCTCACCATAACAGGCATCTATCTTACCTGGTTCCGCATAGACAGATTCGGACATTTTTTCGATAACGCCTTCGGCCGTATTCTCTTTATTAAAATCCTGCTTTTCATCCTTATGCTTATTTTCGCCGTCACGGCTGTCACATTCATACACAGCCGGATGAAAAAGGAGTCGCGGGCATCACAGCAAACCGTACTCGATCCCGGGAAAATAAATTTTGAAAATCTTAAAGATTTCGACGGGTCATCAGATAAACCCGCCTGCATAATTCATGACGGAAAGATTTATGATGTAACCGGAAGTCCGAAGTGGAAAAACGGAAGACATTTCGGGAAGCATTCCGCCGGGACTGACCTTACAGACGCCATAAAAGGAGCGCCTCACGGCCCCGAAGTGCTGGAAAAGGTGAAGTTTGTCGCCGAGATCAGGGGTGTAGCGAAACAGCCTGAGAAGATAAGCGGAATTAGAAAAATCTTTGTTTTCATGGCCTATTCCAACATGGTTATCATACTGCTTATAATTTTCTGCATAGCCTCCTGGCGCTGGGGATTTACGGTATTTCCCGAAGCTTTGTCCGGTGAATCTCTCGCGGCGCAAAACTGTATTGATTGTCATAAAAAGCTGAATCCGGGCATATATGCCGACTGGCAGCAGAGTATTCATTCCGGAGCGGGAGTGGATTGTTACAAATGCCATAAGGCGGGAGAAGCGAAGTCGACTGTGGCAAGTTCATCTCATATGAAACATTCGTCTCTGCCGGTAACCGCATTTGTGAGCCCCAGGACCTGTTCGGAATGCCATCCGAAAGAGACGGCCGAATACGCGAAAAGCAAACACGCGAACACGATAGAGATAATGTGGAAAGTTGATAAATGGCTTCAACTGGGCATGAACAATCATATTGAAAGAAGTAGCGGATGCTATGTCTGTCATGGGACAGTCGTTGAAATAAAAGACGGTAAACCGGCCGAAGGATCATGGCCTAATGTCGGGGTCGGCAGGAAAAATCCGGACGGAAGCCTGGGTAGCTGTTCAAGTTGCCATACGAGGCACAGATTCTCTGTTGCCGAAGCAAGAAAGCCTGAAGCCTGCGGCCAGTGTCATCTCGGGCCGGATCATCCCCAGATAGAGCTCTACAACGAATCGAAACACGGAGCCATATACAGCGCGGAAGCAACGGAGTGGAACTGGACTACCGATGACGGGAAATGGAAAGCGGGAAGGGATTTCAGAGCCCCGACATGTTCAACATGCCACATGTCCGCGGCACTGGGCGTTTCAAAGTCTCATGACGTTACTGAAAGACTCTCCTGGGAACTCCAGGCTCCTTCCACGATCCGGCCGTCCGATTTCAAAGCTTTCCCGGCAATGACCGACTGGCAGAACGAGAGAGAAAAGATGAAAATGGTCTGCCGCCAGTGTCATTCCAAAGAGTGGACCGATTCACATTTTAAGAACCTTGACAATGTGATCGAAAATTACGAATCGGCTTATTATAAACCTGCTGAAAAAATCATGGGCGATCTTTACGCAAAAGGGATCCTGTCAAAAAGCAGCTATTTCGACGAGTCGCTCGAGTGGGAATTCTATGAATTATGGCACCATGAGGGAAGAAGGGCCAGGATGGGTTCAGCCATGATGGCTCCCGATTATGCGTGGTGGCATGGATTCTATGAGCTGAAGCACCGGTTCAATACAATAAAGGAAGCTTCCGAAGAGGCCCTGAAAACAGGAAAAGTTTATGTTTACAGGGAATTCCCGGGGAAAGCGGAGAGCAGCAAGACAAAATAGCTATGATTTCTTATTAGCCCATCAATCCGGACAATCCCGTAAAAAAACGATATTCAGGCGGCAAAGTAAAAAGCTCATTATGCAAGGCGTGCGAATCTTGAGGAATGAGGCGTACATATAAGTACGCCGCAATGACGAAAGATGAAGCGCAACACAGCAGAATGACTTTTTACGAAGCCGCCCGTTTTATAATTTTCCCTTTGGTGCTGACCACTACTTTTTCCATCGGCACACTCACACCGGCTTTCTCCATTCCCTTTTTAACTATCATGGGAAGGCCCGAGCAGCACGGAACTT
This sequence comes from Thermodesulfobacteriota bacterium, assembly GCA_030836965.1. Classification (GTDB taxonomy): domain Bacteria; phylum Desulfobacterota; class Desulfobacteria; order Desulfobacterales; family RPRI01; genus RPRI01. The sequence continues at coordinate 3,603 of JAUPLM010000024.1, forward strand.
CCATTATCACCGTTGTCACGCTTTTGATCCCGGCAGTTTTAAAAACATCCGCGAATTTATCTATGTATTCCTGGACATCATCGAACTTGGGACATCCCATCATCACGGCTTTTCCTTTCAGAAAATCCCTGTGAAGGGTCGGGAAAGAGACGGGCACGCAGTCCGCGAGCACAAGCAGATCCGCTCCTTTCAGAAAAGGCGCTTTTGCCGGAACGAGTTTTATCTGGACCGGCCAGTGGGAAAGGGCTGAATCGCCCTCTTCTCCGGTAAATGAGGGCTTATTCGCATCCTTACAGTCAAAGATCTGTACTCCGGCCGACTGACATCCGCACGGTGACGCGGGCTCTGCCACCGCCTCTTTTTTTTGCCTGTCATGAAGATGTTTTTCAACCGCCTCCACATCAAATTCGTCGGCATCGCGCTCTATTATCTTAAGGGCTCCTGTCGGACATTCTCCTATGCAGGCGCCGAGTCCGTCACAGAAGTTATCGGAAACCACCTTTGCTTTTCCGCCGATAAGCTGCAAGGCTCCTTCGGCGCATGACGTAACGCACTGTCCGCAGCCGTCGCAAAGCTCTTCGTTGATCTCTATTATTTTTCTTTTTACTTTCATGTTGAATCCTTTTTATTATCTGTTTTATTAACAACTGCTCAATTAGCCGGGTCGGGATATGAGCTGTTGCCGACCGCCGGAAAATTATAAGGAAACATAATCAACGCCCCCGGGTAATCTACAAAGCCCAGACAGGCAGAGAGGAATCACGGCTTCGTGAATATTTATCCCTTGGAGCTGTTCAGGTCTAATGGATGCGGATCTGCTGCCGTTGCCTTAAGCTGTGAAAAAGATTCCGGCGTCATGCATCAGCCCATACCCCGAACCGGCCTAAATCCGGATGTTATGCAAAAATCTATAGACCACTT
>JAUPLM010000025.1 GCA_030836965.1 Thermodesulfobacteriota bacterium
GAGGATATCATTAATGAAATAGGAGAGGTGCCGCTTCCTCCTTATATAAAACGGGATAAATCTGAAAACCAGTCATGGAACGATAAGGAATCCTACCAGACCGTTTATGCCGCATATAACGGCGCGGTGGCGGCTCCGACGGCGGGGCTTCATTTTTCAAAAGAGCTTCTTGAAAAAATAAAATCGAAGGGCGTTGGAATTGCCGAAATAACTCTTCACGTCGGCTACGGAACATTTCTCCCGGTAAGAGTATCCGATATACGTGAGCATAAGATACATTCCGAAAGGTTTGAAATATCCGGTGATGCTGCCGATGCGATAAACAGGACCAGGGCCGGAGGAGGACGTGTTATTGCGGTAGGAACAACATGTGTCCGCACCCTGGAATACGCCTCCGGCAGAGAGGGAAAAGTTACTGCCGGAAGCGCGGAATGCGACCTTTTTATTTATCCGGGATACGGGTTTAAAGCGGTTGACGCGATGATCACAAATTTTCATCTCCCGAAATCAACCCTTCTAATGCTCGTATCCGCCTTTGCGGGAAGAGAAAGGGTTCTTTCGGCCTACGGCGAAGCCATAAATAAAGGATACAGATTCTTCAGCTACGGGGATGCTATGTTTATTTCATAAAATCACAAAAAAAAATAATTTGTGATTTTATGAGGGTTCAAGGATTCAAGGGTTCAAGGGTTCTTTTCTAAGGATTTGATCAGGGCTTTAAGGCATCCTCTCGATTATCCCAATATTTCGAACGAAGTACTGTATTCCCTTTCACTGGACCCCCTGAACCCTCGAATCCTTGAACCCTTTCTTAATCACGGCTTCATCTTGCATTCCTTGTCCCACTCCGGGCACGCTTTTTCCATTTCGGTTGAATATTTAAGCACACAGGCGCTGCATTCCATATCTACGTTAGGAGCATCGCCGTATTTTTTTTTGATCTCTTCAGGTGTTAAAACGGTTAAGTCGGTACATCCGCACTGCGGACATGATGTTTTTATGGTATAGCGTTTTTTCTCCATCGGTTGCCTCCTCTTTTTATTTTATAAGCCGGTTTAATATTTCTTCGGATAAGATTTTTTCCTCAGATGCGATTTCTCTTATCGTCTTTCCTGTTTCATAGGCCTTTTTCGCGATTTCAGCGGCCCTGTCATAACCGGTGTAGGGAACAAGGAGTGTTGAAAGCGCGAGGCTCTTATCTATGTTTGACGCGCATTTTGCTGCATTTGCTGATATTCCGGATATGCATTTTTCCGCAAAGATTTTTGCGGCTCCTGAAATCAGAGATATTGACTGCAACAGATTGTAAGCTATTACAGGGAGCATCGTATTGAGTTCGAAATTGCCCGACTGGGCTCCAAGCATTATTGTAGTATCATTCCCCATAACCTGGGCCGCCGCCTGCATAACCGCTTCGGGAATGACCGGGTTTACTTTTCCCGGCATCATGGATGAACCCGGTTGAAGCGGTGGGATGTTAATTTCTCCTATTCCGCATCTAGGGCCTGAAGAAAGCCATCTTATGTCATTTGCCGTTTTAATCAGGCCGGCCGCTATTGTTTTCAATGCGCCGCTTGTTTCCATGGAAGCGGTCTGGGCGGATTGCGCCGCGAAATGGTTGCCGGCTTCTTTAAACGGGATGCCGGTATTTTCAGCTATCATAGCTATAACTTTTTTTGCGAACTGGGGATGAGCGTTTATCCCTGTCCCTACAGCTGTTCCGCCAAGCGCAAGCTCGTAAAGGTTTTTCCGCACCGATTTTATTCCTGAAATGCCAAGCTCAACCTGCCCCGCATATCCTGAAAACTCCTGTCCGAGAGTTATCTGAAGCGCGTCCTGCAGATGGGTTCGTCCGATTTTTTTTATTTTACTGAATTCCTTTTCTTTTCCGCGAAGCGCCTTCAATAGAGTGTCGAGAGACGGTATCAGGCGCTCCTTTATGAGAACTGCCGCTGAAATATGTATGGCGGAAGGTATGGCGTCGTTGCTCGACTGGCATAGATTTACATGGTCGTTTGGATGAACGGGAATCTTTCCTCCTTTTCTGCCCGTGATTATCTCATTTGCCCTCGAGGATATGACTTCGTTCATATTCATATTGAAGGAGGTCCCTGAGCCGGTCTGGAAAACGTCAATGATAAATTGATCGTCAAATTTTCCATTCTTAACTTCATCTGCGGCTTTGACTATGGCTTTTGATATTTGCCTGTTCAGCAAGCCGAGATCCCGGTTAACCAGAGCCGCATATTTTTTTAACAGCGAGAGAGAATGTATAAAGGAGGGGGGAAGGGTAAGACCGCTTACCGGAAAATTTTCTATCGCTCTTTGCGTCTGTGGTCCGTAGTATGCGTTTTCCGGGACCAGAACAGTTCCCATCGAATCTTTTTCCTTGACGAATTTCATGAAATAATCCTTTATAATCGACTGAACGGGTCAAAATATATAAAAAACGGACTTTCGCCGAATAATGAAACTTTTGAGATATGCGGTTGACACGACAAAACCTCTTTCTTATTATGTATAAAAGATTCCGGATATTTCGTCAATGCTCTCTTTGCGGAGCTGTTTCAAAATATCAATTACATTTTTTAACGACGGAATAATCCTTATGATAATTATCTCTCCGGAGGAGAAATGAAAGAATACCATTTCAATTTGAATAATATTCCTGTACTGACCCGCAGAAAGTTTTTATGGCTTTCTTCAGCCGCCGCGGCCGGAATGTTTACCGGTTGTTCGACAGATCCGATTACCGGTAAAACACAGCTTATGCTGGTTTCCGAAGAATCGGAAGTTCAGCTCGACAAAAAAAATTCGCCCCACCAGTTCTCCGCAGATTACGGAATCAGCCAGGATAAAGATTTAAACAGCTACATAAACCGGACCGGGAAAAAGATCGCCTCGATAACCCACCGACCGGGCATGCCTTATTCATTCCAGGCGGTCAATGCGTCATATGTCAATGCCTACGCATTCCCCGGCGGAAGCATTGCAGTAACAAGAGGAATTCTTGTAAATCTGGATAATGAAGCCGAACTTTCCGCATTGCTCGGACACGAGCTCGGGCATGTAAATGCGAGGCATACCGCGGAGCAGATGTCAAAAGGAGTCCTTACATCGGTTGTGATAGGAGGTTTAGCAGCTTATGCCGGCACCAAAAGCCAGACATACGGAAAGATCGCCGAAGGCATAGGAATGATTGGCTCAGGGATGCTTCTTGCTTCCTACAGCAGGGATAATGAGCGTGAAGCGGACGCCCTTGGAATGGAATACATGGTAAAGACCGGCTACAGTCCGGACGGGTTTACAGGCCTTATGGATATGCTGAGAAAAATGTCGAAGAGCAAGCCCGGCTCAATAGAGCTCATGTTCTCCACTCACCCGATGAGCGATGAAAGGTATGCCACGGCCGTCAGAAATGCTGAAAACACATATGGATCTTCACGGAAATTGCCTCTTTACAGAGAGCGTTACATGGATAACACAGCGCGACTGAGAGCTGTCAAACCGGCAATAGAAGCGATACAGAACGGGGAATCGGAAATGGGAAAAAAGAATTACACTAATGCCGAAACCCATTTCAAAAAGGCGCTTTCGATAGCGCCCGGTGATTATGCAGGACTTATAATGATGTCAAAGTGCCTTTTGATTCAGGAGAAATACGGCGAAGCGCTGAAATACGCTGAAACCGCGAAAGGCGTGTATCCGGGAGAAGCCCAGGCTCATCAGTTATCTGGATTTGCCAGAATGAAGAAAAAGGATTTCGAATCGGCGTATGAAGAATTTGACAGTTATGAAAAAGCGCTTCCCGGCAATTCCGGAACCATATTCTACAAAGGCTTCTGCAGGGAAGGCATGAAGCAGTTCAAAGAATCGGCATTTGAATATAACCGGTACCTTCAGATGGAAAATAGCGGCGATGAGGCGACCTATGCCTACAAGCGCCTTGTTGAATGGGGATATATCAAACCGGCAAAATAGCTTCGAAACAGATTTTATTGTAGAAATATTTAACCCGATAATAATATAAAAAGGCGACCATGCCTCTTCCTGCCATTCCAAAAGTACTTCTGCCTGATTTAAACAACAAACTCGATTCATTCCTTGCGGCATTTAAAGATACCGGTCTCGATACTGACAAGTATATTATAAAGGATAATGTTATTTTTTCAGAACTGAAGTTTGTTTTTGCTTTAAGCGACTTTGTCGCGGAAAGCAGTATCAGAAACCCGGCCATTCTCGCAGATATTCTCGAAAGCGGCGACCTTAAAAGATCCTATCCCGACGGCTTGTATGCCGGAAAGGTAAAGCGCCTTTTATCAGGCATAAAAAACGAAGAGAGTTCAGGAAGCATATTGAGAAAATTCCGTTCACGGGAGATGCTGAGAATCGCATGGCGTGATCTTTCAGGCGCAGCCGGTCTTACCGAGACGGGAAGAGATCTTTCAGGATTTGCGGATGCCTGTATCGACGGCGCAATTTCGCATCTTTACGAAATCATGAAACACGAGTTCGGAGTACCTGAGAACACAAGCGGCCGCGAACAAAAACCTGTTGTAATAGGAATGGGGAAGCTCGGAGCCTTCGAGCTGAATTTTTCTTCAGATGTTGATCTCGTTTTCGCATATCCTGAACCGGGAGATACAAAAGGCGGAAAAACAGTAACAGACAACGATGATTTTTTTGTTCGCCTATGCCGCCGCCTGATTAAAATTATCGGCGCCACGGATTATGACGGAATGGTTTTTCGTGTCGATCTCAGGCTGCGGCCTTACGGAGAGAGCGGTCCTCTTATCATGAGCTTTGACCGGATGGAGGATTATTACCAGGAGCAGGGACGCGAGTGGGAGCGGTACGCATTGATAAAAGCGCGTATAGTTGCAGGGGACAAAGTTGCAGGGGACAAACTTCTGGAACGACTCAAACCTTTTATTTACAGGAGATATCTTGATTACGGCGCCATAGAATCATTGAGGGATATGAAGGAAAAAATAGCTCTTCAGGTGATGCAGAAAGAGATGAAGGGGAACATAAAGCTGGGTCCGGGAGGAATCCGGGAGATAGAATTTTTTGCCCAGATTTTTCAGCTTATCCGCGGAGGAGTCGTACCTGTTCTTCAGGAACGTGGTGTGGTAAAAGTGTTAAGAAGCATTGCTGAAAACAATTATGTTTCAAAAGATATCTGTGATGAACTTGAAGATGCATATATATTTCTTCGCACGGTTGAGAATCATTTACAGGAATTTTCCGATCACCAGACGCACAGTTTGCCGGAAGACCCGGCGCAGAGTGCAGCTCTTGCCGCATCAATGGGCTTTTCCGGCACCGGTTTATTTCAAACAGCGCTTGAATATCATAGAGAAAAAGTTCAGGGTCACTTCAGCAGGCTTCTGGAGACAGGAGGAAACGGAGCCGGCAAGAAAGAAGATAATAGTCAGAAAGAATTACAGAATGTCTGGCAAACACTAAGCAGCGAGGAAGAGAACAAAAGGATCCTCATCTCGGCAGGTTTCAGAAAGCCTGAAGAGGTAATAAGCCTGCTCAAACATTTGCGCAGTGATCCGTCCACACGCGCCCTGAGCGGGAGCGGACGGCATAAACTGGACAAACTGATCCCTATGTTTCTGAAAGAGGCGGGAATCTCCGGAGATCCGGTTTCAGTACTGAATCACATCGTCGACCTGCTGAAAGCCATTGAAAGACGCACTTGCTATCTCTCTCTTCTGCTTGAAAGCCCGGTTGCGGTGAAACATCTTGTGAGACTGGCAGTTTCAAGCTCATGGATTATCTCTTTTCTGGCCCGGCATCCGGTTCTCTTAGATGAGCTTCTTGATTCAAGAACCCTTTATGTTCCACCGCAAAAGCCGGATCTTGAAAAGGAGATCGAAAGAAGGCTGGAAAGAATCAATTCCACTGATCTTGAGTATCGGATCGAGGAACTGTGCATATTTAAACAGGTAAATACTCTTCGAGTCGCCGCCGCCGATGTCACGGGAGGTCTTCCTCTTATGAAAGTGAGCGACCACCTCTCATATATTGCCGAAGTAATAATCGGAAAAGTTCTGGAACTCTCATGGGAGCATCTTGTTCAAAAACACGGAAAGCCGCGTTGTTTATTGGACGGGAAAAAATATGAAAAAGGTTTTGCGGTTATAGCCTATGGAAAGCTTGGGGGGCTTGAACTGGGATACAGTTCCGATATTGATCTTGTTTTCCTCCATTCAGGCGCTGAAGGCCGGACGGCAAAAGGCCCGAGACCGGTTGAAAATTCCCAGTTTTTTGCGAGACTTGGCGAAAGAGTTGTGCATATACTGACCGCCTATACCCGCGCGGGAATGATTTATGAAGCGGATATGCGGCTGCGCCCGAGCGGAGGATCAGGTCTGCTGGTAAGCCATATCGACGGATACCGGGATTACATGCTGAATGAAGCATGGACCTGGGAGCATCAGGCCATTGTAAGGGCCAGACCTGTATGCGGAGACAGCGCTCTTGCAGAAAAATTTCAGCAAATCCGGAAGGAGGCGCTGGCCCGCCGCAGAGATAAAGAGAAACTCCGGGATGAAGTAATAAAAATGCGGGAAAAAATGAGAAAAGAGCACCTGAAGCCCGATCCGGGTTTATTTGATATAAAACAGGATTCAGGCGGAATAGTCGATATCGAATTTCTTGTTCAATACCTCGTTCTGTTAGAATCAAATAAACATATTGAACTTGCAAAATGGACTGATAATGTCCGGATTCTTCAAACACTTGCGGAAACAAATATCATTGATAATTATACGGCTCACTTTCTTAAAGAGGCCTATCTTTCTTACAGATTAACGGCCCACAGGCTGAGCCTCCAGGAAAAACCCGCCAAAGTAGAAGCTTCCAGATTCGCAGACCTCAGGAAAGAGGTGGTAAAAATCTGGAATGCCTTCCTGCCGGCTCAGCAACAAGCCTCATA
>JAUPLM010000302.1 GCA_030836965.1 Thermodesulfobacteriota bacterium
TATCGCCATCCCGACATACATAGATCATGCCTTTGGCGTCCCGCCGCTGGGCGGAGAAATAACTATACCCGAAAAATTCGGGATAGCCGCCGGCCCTACCGACAACAAGCCGGTTCGGACCAAAGCAGACTGGCCCCGGGTGAAAAAGCTGCTCGCATCATTCGACATCAGGAGAACTGATCCGAGGATGGCCGGCGCTTTGGCAGTAATTGAAAATGTATCAGCGGAGATAGGGAAAGATATACCGCTGGTAACGTCAGCGTATGTCGGTAGTGTTGCTGCCATGCATATGTTCCGGCCCAATGAGGCCATTCTGGAAGATATGTACGAAGATCCGGAATGGGTGGATGAAATGTGCAAGGTGGCCACCGATTGGACCATGGACTGGATTCGCGCGCAATATGCAGCCGGCGCAAACAGCGTTACGTTTCTTGCCGAAGTAATGGGAACTTTGATGGTAAATCCATCAATGGCGCAACGCTTCAATCTGGAGAACATAGCCCGCGTTGTTGAGATGGTTCGCAAAGAATTCGGTCAGGGTACCTGGCTGCACACGCATGGCGATATGACAAATCCTAAAGCATATGCATATCTCACCGCATTGGCGACCCAAGCCGGCGTAGAAGGCTTTCATTTCGACGAAATGAACCCAACTGACTGGATTATGGAGCATGTTGTCGGAAAATTCAATGTTTCGGCCTGTATTATTACAGATGGTCATATTATCGTACACGGACCGATAGAAAAGATAAGACAGGAAGTGAAAAACCAGATATCTCAAATCGGCACGGGTATAGGCATCATGATGGCCCCCAGTTGTCAGCTCCTCCCGGCCACACCAAACGAACATTTTAAAGCATGGGTGGATGCAACTCATGAATTCGGCAGATATCCGCTCGGCACATAAATGCTGACATTAATTGTATCAACGCTGATTGTCTTCGGTTTTACCGCCGTTCTGACTATAGCAGGTGTCGGGGCAGCATTCGCTCTCATACCCTTTCTGTACTGGCTTGGTTTCCCTCTGTCTCAGGCCATGGCGACCTGCCTTCTTTTGAACAGCATCAGCATGAGTTTTGCCTTCCCGACATTTATTCGAAACCGGATGATAATTTTCCCGATTGCCCTGCCGGTCACAATCATTTCGGTTATTTTTTCTCCCATCGGCGCATGGAGTACGCGGATTTTTTCCCGTGAATTACTTTTATGGGTGTTTTCGGGCTTTCTTGTTTTTGTTGCGTCAATGATGTTGTTTTACAGACCTGAAAAAAAAACAATAACCATGAGTCTGAAAAAAGAATTTACAGTGGGAGGCCTGATTGGCGCTCTGGCTGGATATATCGGCGGTCTTTTGGGAGTTGGCGGAGGCAATATAATTGTCCCGGTCTTGATCTGGATCGGAGTCGATCCGAGAAAAGCATCGGCAACTTCCGGATTTATTGTCATTTTTTCATCACTTGCGGCCTTTACTAGTCATGCAGCGCTCGGAAATGTCAATACCGGATTGTTATTCGCTTCTGTGCCAGCATCTATATTAGGTGGCATCGCAGGGGCCTGGTTCCTTGCCCATAAAATAAAAGGTCCTCAGATTAAAAGTATCATCGGCGGCGTTTTATATCTGGTTGCCGGTAAGATGATATGGGATTTATTGTGGTAGGTCTTTGATATTTATTCCAAAGCCACGGAGTAGTCTATTATATTTCTTCATTCATATTTCCAATATCCTTCTACAGATTCAGAGATCCATCTTCCCGCCTCTCTTAGCAGTGATTTTTTTATAGATCACCGGTATAAGAGTAACCAGAACAATCAGTATAACACCGGCAATTACCTCCCTGCTTATTTTGCCCCGGAACAGATCAATGATATTTGCGGAAAAAAAGATATAAGCAGTTGTCATGGGAAGCATGAATATAAATGTTGTTATCACATAAACAGCCAGGGATATCCCCGTAAGCCCGAATGCGTAATTAAGCAGGTTATACGGAAAAACAGGAATAAGCCTGGTGAACGCGACGATTTTCCATCCATGCTGTTCGACCTTTTCGTCCAAAGCCGCGGCTTTTGTGCCGGCCAGTTTGGAGGCAACCCAGTCACGGGCCAGATAGCGCGCTGTTAAAAAGGCCAGGGTAGCCCCTGATGTGGCTCCTATAATAGTATATATTACCCCCGGAATAAAGCCGAAGAGGACACCCCCAACCAGAGTCAGCGGCAATCCCGGCAGGAAAAGTGGAGGCGCGATTGTCCAGATGAAAAGATAGATAATTGGACCCCAGATACCGTAACCTGCTATCAACTGCCGCAGATGCTCTTTTTCCAGGTACCGGTCCAGATTATAATAACGGATAAAAAATATGACGGCGCCCAGCATAATAATGAAAAGAAGAGGCTTCCACAAAGAAGGTTTCGTTTTAATGGTTTCGGGTTGCTGCATGTTAAAATAACCTTTCTTTTTAGGTTCCGGTTCAGAAATGCCCAGATGTCGGCAAATAGCCGCTTCAACCTTATCCTGAGAGATATTTGACCCCTCCACCAGAATCTCGTCAGCCACCATGACGGCCGGAGCAACCGGCAGATTCAGTTCGAAGTATTCATCGGTCTGATACTCCGCAACTGGTTTTGAGGTGGTTTCGATTTCAATATCGTATTTTCCGCCCAGACCGGGCATCATTGACTTGAAATTCTTTCATGGTTTTCCATTAGGTTCATTGAGAAAAAATCTGACCTTAAGCATTACGGTTTTCCTTTCACTGACCTGGCGGACGGCCTTTTTTGAGCTCAACCATGCGCTCGATAAACTGATCCGGGGAAAGATGGTCTGCCAATCGCAGATCATGCCTCTCTTTTCCATACACATCCAGAAAGACGATTGTCGGCACTCCTTTTATATTATATTGCTGCAGCAGGCTTTCGTAAAGTGGGTTACCACCTTTTGTTACATCCACCTTGACCATGACAAAGTCGCTTTCAGCATGCTGCACGACAGCGGGATCGTGAAACGTTACCTCTTCCAGCTCTCTGCACGGAGTACACCATGTGGCATAAAAATCTATGATGACAGGTTTGCTCTGTTTTTGAGCTTCAGCAATAATTTCTTCCGAATACGGCTTCCAGAAAACGCCGGGGCTGCGCATCACGCGGGAAGTGATTAGAAAAGCGGCCAGAATCAGACACACTATGCCGACCGAAACTTTTAATGCCGGAAATGCCCTGAAATTAGCCTGGCTCCGTTCGAACCAGCCCAGGTGCAATCCTGCTGCCAGGGCTACTGCTCCCATCACTATTACATCCAGCGGATCCGGAAGCATAGGTCTGATAAAATGAACGGCCATGGCGATAAGAACCCAGCCCATCACCTTTCTTACCCATATCATCCAGCCGCCTGACCGTGGAAGTTTTTTAAGCTGGCCTGAAAACAGGGCCAGAAAAAAAAGCGGCAGCCCCAGGCCCAGACTCAATGTAAAGAAAATGATAAAGCCCAGCCACGGACTTCCCATACTCGCCACCCAGGTCAGCAGCCCCAGGATAAACGGTCCTATACAGGGCGCGGCCACCACTCCCAGCGTCAGCCCCATAAAAAGACTTCCAAAATAACCGGTATAGGACTTTGCAGCGGCCTGGGTGAGGCCGCCGGGCAGACGGAGCTCCCACAGGTCAAAGAGACTGGCGGCAAAACAGACCAGAACCGCGGCAATCACCAGAAGAACAACGGGATTTTGCAGTATGGCGCCCATCAGACCTCCTGTAAGGGCGGCTACTACTCCAAGTACGGAGTTGGTAACAGAGAGCCCCAGCATATAGCACAACCCGTGAGCAACCAGTTTGCTTTGCCCCTGCCCG
>JAUPLM010000303.1 GCA_030836965.1 Thermodesulfobacteriota bacterium
CCTTTTGATTTGACTTCCGGCGAAATTCTCCACACTTCAAGAAATCCTCCGTCTTGCGCAGGAATTATTTCATCTCTGATACTCCCCCAATCTGGAGTGTCGCTGACCGGATTTCTCGGATACTGATGAACAACATAAACAGATATAAACACTAAGATAATATATAAAGCTGATATTAAACCCAGCACGCCATAGATTATTTCCATCATAAGCTCCGGACTGAAAATGTTTTGCTTAAAGAAGTTCTCTTCTCAAAAGATCGAGCGCCGTCACTGCAAATACTTTTTTATTCATCAGACGGTCTCCGAACTGAAAAACAAAACGGAAGCCTTTGACTTCAACCGGTGTTGCAAGGCCGATGCATATGGTTCCTACCGGCTTTTCATCCGTTCCGCCCGATGGCCCTGCAATTCCGCTCGTTGAAAGCCCGTATGTCGCACCTGTAATTCTTCTCACGCATACCGCCATCTCTTTTGCCGTCTCTTCATGCACAGCGCCATACTTCTCAATTACCGACTGCTGAACTCCAAGTAACTTAATTTTTGATTCATTTGAATATGTGACGCCGGAAAAAAGAAAATAATCCGAACTCCCCGGAATATTTGTAAGCATGTTCGAAACAAGCCCGCCTGTGCAGCTCTCTGCAACCGAAAGTGTTGCTTTTTTGTTTTTAAGAAGACGGCTGACTACAAGTTCCATTGGCTCCCCAATTGTTGAAATAACCCTGTTTCCCAGTTTTTCCAGAACTCTCCCTGTTGCACTTTCAAGAAGTCCCGAGACTTTTTTTTCATCTTTACCTCTTCCATACAGTTTCACATGAATTTCGGGGAAAGTAGCCCGCAGGCCAAGCCTGATGTCCGGATAATCGTCGATTACGCTCAAAAGATTCTCGTTTACCGCAGCCTCTGTAAGACCGAATGTAGATATATTCCTGACAAGACTGTATTCTCTGTGACCTCCCCAAAGCGCGGTTATTTCCGGTATTACTTTCTCCGAAAGCATCTTTTTCATTTCGGAAGGAACACCCGGAAGAAAGAAAAAGAGACAGTTTTCTATTCTGACAGCAAAGCCCGGGGCTGTTCCAGCGGGATTCTCAAGGCATTTTGAACCTTTTGGAAGCAAGGCCTGCTTTCTGTTTAAAGGATTCATAAGCCGCTGTCTTTTTTTGAAAAAATTCTCAATTGAGAGAAGTGCAGTGTCATCCTCACATAGTTCCGTACCCGCAGCCAATGCGGCTGCTTCTGCCGTTATGTCATCGGTGGTAGGTCCAAGTCCACCCGTCACAACAGATACATCTGCACGGGCGCCGATCTCTTTTATAATAGAAGCGATGGCATCAAGATCATCACCCACAGTGCTGTGTCTCGTAACTTCAAGCCCCACCTCTTCCAGAGCTTCGGCAATATAGGCCGAGTTGCTGTCTACCAGGGCGCCTGAACGGACCTCATCACCGGTCGAAAGAATCTCCGCTATCATTATCGGCTTCTCCTTTAATATAAGATAGTTGCATAAAAACCTTTAATTTTATTATACTTTATGAAATATTCGTTTTCCCGTCAACCATTTCTGCACGGTTTGACTTTAACATCTTATTCTGATAGCTTTTTTATAGTTTAAATTCATCCGTAAAAATAAGGGCCGGATATGAATACACGATCCAAAAACGAGATTACGCATGGTAAATATCTTGCTGAAGGCAACACCGAATTAATCTGGGGATGGGGAACACCGGCGGGCCGTCTTCGCGCACAAAGGCGTGCAAATCTGATAACCACCGGGGCAAAACTTGGTACTGGTATACGTGTACTGGAAATTGGTTGCGGCACTGGAATGTTTACCGAGATGTTTATTTCACCCGGGGCTTTCATAGAGGCAATTGATATTTCAGAAGAATTATTAATCAAGGCAAGGGCACGCCGTTTACCTGAAGATCAGGTTTGCTTTGTGAAAAAACGATTTGAAGACTGTGATGTTGATAGCCCCTATGACGCAATAGTTGGTTCCTCAATCTTACATCATCTTGATATCCATGAAGCTTTGCCGATAATTTTCCGCCTACTGAAGTCTAATGGCATACTCTGTTTAGCCGAACCCAACATGCTCAATCCGCAGATTTGGGCTGAACGTAGATTTCGCTGGCTATTCCAAACCGTGTCACCAGATGAAACAGCATTCATCCGGTGGAAGCTTAACAAAATATTGGAAGAAACAGGGTTTCAGCAGATCAAAATAGTGCCCTTTGATTGGATGCATCCATCTGTGCCACGGATTTTGGTCGGTCTGGTTTCAAGAATGGGGCGTATATTCGAGGCCGTCCCGATTCTGCGGGAGTTCTCGGGTTCGTTATTCATAAAAGCTATTCGTCCTTAATTTGTGAGGCGGGGAGAATCGATCGAATCAAAATCATCCGGAATGATGCGGTAAGCATTGACTCCAAGGGATTCATTTATTTGCAGTATCAAACATACATTATCAAACATAAAAGAAGAGGTCAGACTGATATCAGTCTGACCTCTTCTTTATTATGGCGTCCCCAAGGGGATTCGAACCCCTGTCGCCGGCGTGAAAGGCCGGTGTCCTGGGCCGGGCTAGACGATGGGGACTTAATTATCTCATATTTATAAAGCCGCAATGGTGGGCCGTGCGCGACTCGAACGCGCGACTCTCTGCTTAAAAGGCAGATACTCTACCGCCTGAGTTAACGGCCCCCAACTTTTTAAACAAGAAGCGTTGGTATGTAACTATAAATTTTACCATTGTCAACAAAAATTGAGGCGGAATAGAAATTATTTCGATCAACATCATAAAACAATAAGGATAATGACGGCACCTGTC
>JAUPLM010000304.1 GCA_030836965.1 Thermodesulfobacteriota bacterium
AATTAAAATCCGGGCATATCGGCCCTTTCTCCGCCCAACAGAGCGCATATTGCCTGTTAGCATCCTTCTGAAATTCCCTTTATGACATCAATGGCTATATCCGTATCGAGTTTGCCGGTTGCGAAGTAATCCAGGAAAAATAAGGGTTCGGCTCCCTGAACCAGGATATCGTTCACGCTCATCGCAACAAGATCGATGCCGATCGTGTCATGTTTGCCTGCCATGAAGGCGACTTTCAGTTTTGTTCCGACTCCGTCGGTTGAACTCACGAGCACAGGCTTTAGCATGTTAACCGTGTTAATGGAAAAGAGGCCGCCGAATCCTCCTATTTCACCTATTACTCCTGACCTGTTTGTTTTTTTTGCGATTTCTTTTATCGATTCCACAAGCCTGCTTGCTTTGTCGATATCAACACCGGCGTCGGCGTATGTCAGAGAATCTTTCATATTAAACTCCGTTTTGTAAAAAGATAATATCCGGCATGCTTAAACTGCTACCTAAGGGAATATACTTAAGCCTGAAAAAAAGCGGATATTTATCCGCCAGGGGATTAACGCAGTTTATCATTAACCAATAAAGCGTATCGGCTTATCTGGGCGCATAAGGTAAGCATGTCTGATTTTTTGGTGAATTTAAAGTGGATTTAAACCGGGCAGGCTGAAAAGTCAAAACAAATTTTTTGACAAAATCAGCCATATATTGTAGCTAAACGGTGTTATTAATATTAACACACGGGAAGATATGAGGCTAATATCATGAACAAGTTTGCCAGGCTTGACCGTTTACCGCCGTATGTCTTTGCGACCGTCAACAAGATAAAGATGGATGCAAGGCACGCAGGAGAAGATATCATCGATCTCGGCATGGGTAATCCCGATCTCGCAACACCCCAGCATATTGTCGACAAGCTGACCGAAGCGGCACAGAAGCCGCCTAATCACCGTTATTCCGCCTCCATGGGGATAACCAAGCTGAGAATGGCCATAACCGGCTGGTACAAGCGAAGGTTTGATGTGGATATAGATCCTGATAACGAAGCTATCGTAACAATAGGTGTCAAGGAAGGGTTATCCCATCTTATACTTGTTACAGTGAGGCCCGGGGATGTGATTTTTACCCCCACGCCGACTTATCCCATTCATCCGTTCTCTGCAATCATTGCAGGAGGGGATGTCCGGGGGATTCCGGTCGGGCCCGGCTGCGATTTTTTTGAGAACCTGATCAATGCCACAAGGCAGACGTGGCCGAAGCCAAAAGTTCTTATAATAAGCTATCCCCACAATCCTACTACAGAAGTTGTGAATCTCGATTTTTTCGAAAAGATTGTCGATTACGCGAAGGAGCACGACATTATGGTCATCCACGACTTCGCATACGCGGATCTTATTTTTGATGGTTATACCGCTCCGAGTTTTCTGCAGGTCAAGGGCGCAAAGGATGTCGGGGTCGAATTCTTTTCACTTTCAAAAAGCTATAACATGCCGGGCTGGCGCGTCGGTTTTTGCGTCGGCAATCCGGAGATTGTCGCCGCTCTGCGCAGAATAAAAAGCTACCTTGATTACGGAGTGTTCCAGCCGATCCAGATAGCGTCGATTATTGCTTTAAACGGTCCGCAGGATTGCGTGCAGGAGATATGCAATACATACAGAGAGCGCAGGGACGCCCTTATAAACGGACTCGGCAGGGTAGGCTGGGATATCAAGAGTCCCAAGGGAACAATGTTTGTATGGGGAAAAATTCCCGATAAATATGTAAAGATGGGTTCGGTGGAATTTTCCAAGTTTCTTATAAAGGAGGCGCAGGTTGCGGTTGCGCCGGGTCTCGGGTTTGGAGAGTACGGGGATGAATATGTCCGCTTCGCGCTCATTGAAAATGCGATGCGCATAAACCAGGCCGTTCGCGGAATCAAAAAGATTCTGTAGATTATTATCCGCGTCCCAAATACAAATTCCTCTACTATAAATTTATATTCCTGCAGACGGAGATTGTTTGTATGAGAAAAATTAATGTTGGTTTACTGGGTTGCGGAACTGTAGGAACAGGTGTCGCAAAAATACTTCTCGAAAAGAAAGAGCTCATCAGCTCAAGAGTAGGAGCCGAATTGAATTTAAAGTATGTCGCCGATCTTGATCCGGCCCGCGACAGAGGGGTTAAATTCGATGAAGGTGTATTTACCGGAGATGCCTTCAAAGTTATCGATGACCCCGGAATAGATATAATACTTGAAATGATAGGCGGCGAGAAGACCGCGAAGGATTTTATTCTAAGGGCCATTAAGAACGGAAAACAGGTAGTAACGGCAAACAAGGCCCTTCTTGCATCCTGCGGAAATGAAATATTCAGGGCCGCCGCCGCTAAAGGAGTCGACGTTGCATATGAAGCAAGTGTCGGAGGCTGTATACCGATTATCAAAACCCTGCGGGAATCCCTCGCGGGAAACAATATCAAATCTATGACAGGGATATTAAACGGAACATGCAACTATATCCTGTCGAAGATAACGGATGACGGGAGCAGCTTCGAAGCGGCTCTTTCCGGGGCGCAGGCAAAAGGGTTTGCCGAAGCCGACCCCACGCTCGACATAGAAGGGTTTGATACGGCCCATAAGCTTGCCGTTCTTACATCGATAGCCTACGGCACGGAAATTAATTTCAAAGATATTTATATAGAAGGTATTTCAAAGATCACACCGTTAGACATCGAGTTTGCAGGCCAGTTCGGTTACAGGATCAAGCTTCTCGCAATCAGCAAAAACAGGGGAACCTCTGTTGAGGCAAGAGTGCATCCTACAATGATCCCTTTTCAAAATCTTCTGTCCAACGTCAACGGCCCTCTTAACGCCATTACCGTAACGGGAGACGCAGTAGGAGATATTCTGCTTTACGGACAGGGCGCGGGGATGATGCCCACAGCAAGCGCCGTTATAAGCGATACGGTCGATCTTGCACGGAATATCCTCTCCGGTTCGGTCGGAAGAATTCCCCTCCTTTCATTCCGGATGGCGGATATCGGGAGGATACCTGTAATGCCGGTTGACGAAATATCAACTCATTACTATTTCAGGTTTGCGGCTCTTGACCGTCCCGGAGTGCTTTCAAAAATATCGGGAATTCTCGGGACGTACGGCATAAGTCTTAAATCGGTTCATCAGAAAGGGCGGAAAACAAATGGTTCCGTGCCGCTCGTTATGCTGTCACATCTCTGCAAAGAGGCGGATGTCAAGATGGCGCTTGATGAAATATCCCGGCTTGATGTAGTGAGCACAAGACCGGCGTTGATAAGAATAGAAGATAATGATCTGGAAGATTAAGTTTCCGGATTTCCTTGAGCTTGCCCAAAATTGCCGATTTCCGAATTGGAAACTTGTTTTAAGGAGATTCTTGAAGGAGAATTATGCATATAGTCTGCAGTGATCTGGAAGGTGTTTTTGTCCCCGAGATATGGATCAATGTCGCTGAAAAAACAGGAATAGAAGAACTGAGACTTACCACCCGTGATATTTCGGATTATGATGTGCTGATGAAAAGACGTCTCAAGATACTTGAGAGGGAGAAACTTAAAATAACGGATATACAGAATGTGATTGCCGGTCTTGACCCTCTTGAGGGAGCAGTTGAATTCCTTGATTGGCTTAGATCGATGACTCAGGTTATCATTGTCTCTGACACCTTCGTTCAGTTTGCCGGGCCGTTAATGAAGAAACTGGGATCACCGACTCTTTTCTGCCATGCGTTGACAATCGGACCGGACGGCACAGTTGAAGGGTACAACCTGCGCCAGAAGGATGGCAAGAAAAAAGCCGTTATAGCTTTAAAAAGCCTC
>JAUPLM010000026.1 GCA_030836965.1 Thermodesulfobacteriota bacterium
AAGCGAGATCGTGGAAAGAAAAATACTTTTCCCCGAAAGCATGCTGCGTGATGAAGCAATAAAGGTTATAAGACGCCCATTCACGAAAAAATTATCGGAACCAGGGCCGTCCGGATTAAATATAATAGCGGAAATCAAACGGGCATCTCCTTCAAAGGGCTTTTTACGTCCTGATCTTGATCCTGCGGAGTATGCCGCGGAATATGAAAAGGGCGGAGCCGCCGCCATATCCGTTTTAACCGACAAATACTTTTTCATGGCAAAGCCGGATGATTTAATAAGAGCAAGGGAGTCATCGACTCTTCCGGTGTTGAGAAAAGATTTCATAATTTCATCCTACCAGATTTATGAAACAGCGGCCATGGGGGCGGATGCGCTTCTTCTTATTGCAAGGATACTGTCAAACGAGCAGATTAAGGATTATCTTGCTCTTTGCGGCGAGATTGGAATCGATGCGCTTGTTGAAGTTCACTCAGAAAAGGATCTTGAAAGAGCATCGGACGCCGGAGCCGGGCTTATAGGAATAAACAACAGGAATCTGAGTTCCTTTGAAACGGATACTGAAAATGCCATGCGTATCTCGGAGCTTCTTGAACCGGGACAGATCGCGGTTGCGGCAAGCGGGATAACGGGACGAAGAGATATTGAGAAAAACCTTTCTTCAGGTATTTATAATTTTCTGATTGGAGAAAGCATTGTAAGATCCGGCAATCCGGCGGAATTTATCAAATCTCTTTTATTGAGATCCGATTAACGGGGCTTTTGCAGTACTCTCTTTAGGGGTGTTTATACGCGTCTATCAAAATTTGTATATTCGTAAAAAGTTAAAATATGCTCTCTTAATGAGCTTTTTGGGGATTTTTAAATGACTTTGCTAAATCACAAGAACTCGGGCTATCGCCCTCAAACAGCTTGTGATTTTTAACGCTCAGTTCTTTAAAAATCTATTTCCCAAAAATCTCAAATCCGTTCGCATATGACTTCCAACTTATTCATCAGAATTGAATAGTTCGTTGGAAGTCATTCTTGGGGCTTAATTGAGTTTCCAGATATGGAGAAATAATATATGCCGAAAAAAAGAGTTGCGATAGTCGGAACCGGCCAGACATTCCATAAGAGCCACCGGCCTGACGTGAACGGCCAGGAACTTATCAATGAAGCGGTGCAGAGGGCATTGAAGGATGCGGATCTGACTATAAAGGATATAGATGCCGTTGTGATAGGGAACATGGACCATTTCGAGGGCATCAACTATGTCGACTGCTGGAGCGTGGACGGTTCCGGCGGGACCATGAAGCCTGTAATAAAACTGACAACAGGGGGAACGACCGGAAGCACTCTTGCCATCGGCGGTTACCATCTTGTAGCGTCAGGTTTTTTTGAAAAGGTTCTGATTATCGGCTGGGAGAAGAATTCCGAGTCGGACACAACCGGCGCCATAACAACAGCGTTTGATCCTGTCTGGGACAGGCTTGTTTTTGCGGGAGCGATATCCGGCCTTGCCGCCGAGGCCCAGGCTTATATGGCAAAATACGGAGCGACTGAGAAAGATGCGGCAAGAGTCTCCGTGAGGGACAGAAAACATGCCTGCAATAATCCGCACGCCCAGCTCAGGAGAGAGGTCACAATCGAGGATGTTCTTGCCTCTCCCATGCTTGCCGACCCGATACATCTTCTGGATGTCTGCCCGAGAACGGACGGCGCATGCGCTGTAATAATGGCAAGCGAGGATTGCGCCGGGAAAATAACTTTGGTTCCCGATTGGATATGGGCTACTGCCAACAGGCATAAATATACCTATCTTGGAGATGTCAACTGGGGAGAGCTTGACAGTATCGCAGAAGCGTCGGGTGAAATATATAAAAAAGCGGGGATCCGCGAGCCGAGGAAAGAGATAGATGTCATAGAGCTTTATCAGCCGTATTCCTTCGCGGGCATAATCTGGATAGAGGATCTCGGATTGGTTGAAAGGGGAAAGGGAGCCGAATATATATGGAGCGGGGCGACGGACATGGGGGGCGAGCTTCCGGTAAATCCTTCGGGCGGTGTTATCGCATGCAATCCGATAGGGGCAACCGGGCTCATCAGGTGTGCCGAGGCGGCTCTCCAGGTAATGGGAAAGGCGGAAGCAAGACAGGTCCCTGATGTCAATTTTGCCATAAGCACCGGTTTCGGGGGATGCATGTGGACGGATATGCTTCTGCACGGGAAAAGAAAACCGGATTTTTGAGGAGAAGTCATGGCGGCAAAAGAGAATCTCATTATTGAATCGAAAGGATCGGGCCAGCCCTTTAATTACGCGGTTGGAATGTACGGCAGCAGGTTTTTTAAAGAGCTCCGTGAAAACAGAAAACTTCTCGGGATAAAATGTCCGAAATGCGGGAAAGTATATGTTCATCCGCGGCGTGTATGCGGAGACTGTTTTGTGGAGATGACCGAGTTCACGGAAGTAGGGCCTAAAGGGGTAATAGGGACATTTACGATCCTTCGCTACGCGTTCATTGATCCTGAGACCGGAGAACAGAAGCCGGTTCCGTACGGCTACGGTTTTATCCGTCTTGACGGTGCCGACACCCTTTTTCAGCACTATATCAGCATAGAGGATGAATCGAAAATAAGGATAGGCGCGAGGGTTGAGCCGGTTTTTTCGGAAGAAAGAAAGGGGAATGTGAAGGATATACTCTGTTTCAGAGTTATTGATTAAGTATGACGGCTTTGTAAAAAGCCCGATTTCTTCGTTGCGCTTCATCCCGTTGCGATTGCGGCGTACGATAGTGACTAAGTATGAAAGAAGAAGTCAGAATTCAGGAGTCAGGAGACAGAATGAATCTGACTCCTGACTTCTGGCTCCCGAATAATTACAACAGTAAATTGCAAACGGTGAAGAGTGACAAATCCTGTTTTAATTAATCCTGTAAAGCGTATGGTAAGGCAGAAAGGAGCCCTAAGCGCTCTTCTTGTTACCGGAAGCGATAAGGTTGAGAGCGGATTCGGAAACGGGGATTGTCTTCTTCTTGATTTTTCCCGCCTGATCTTTGCCGTCTCTGACGGGAGTGAGCGTTATACCCAGGCATCGAGG
>JAUPLM010000305.1 GCA_030836965.1 Thermodesulfobacteriota bacterium
AGCCCGTTATCAAGCGCTATCTTACATACTGCGAGTGAACATATCCTCATGACGGCGGATTGGTTATCAGTCACATTTGCGGCATCCACCTTCCCTCTCAGAAGCTCAATATGGTGAACCATAGCTTTTATATCGGTTCCCTTTGGAGGGCCTACCTCGGCTGTGACAACAAATTTTCCTGAATTGACAGCCTCGCGAAATGTCATTGTATCCTCCTCATTATTCCTTGCCGATATCCTTTCTGTAGCGGGCAACTTCAAAATGGATTTCCTGAATAATATTATAGGCAACATCCCTTGTAAAGGCTGTATATTTTAACTCACTCCGATATCGCGCCGGCAAAATCCTTCAGGCCACTGTATTTTATCTATTACTGCGTAAGCGTTGGCGCGGGCCTGGTCGATCGTTGGAGCATGCGCTACAATATTTAATACTCGACCGCCGTCGGCGATTATATTGTTGCCGTGAAACTTGGTAGCGGCGTGTAGAATTTGCACATCAGGGTCGCTGGCAGCCGCTTCCGTAAGACCGGCTATGATACTGCCTTTCTTGGGCGTTCCCGGATATCCCTCGGCGGCCAACACAACACATATGGAAGAGTCCTGATTCCACGAAAGTTCGACGTCCGCCAGTTTTCCCTCACGTGTAGCAATAAGAACCGGCAATAAATCGTTATTCATGCGAATTAAGAGCGCCTGACATTCCGGGTCGCCAAACCGTACGTTATACTCAATCAGCTTAGGCCCGTTCTCAGTAAGCATCATGCCTGCATACAGAATGCCTTTATAAGGGCTTCCGATTTTTTTCATTCCTTCCACAGTAGGCAGGATTACGGTCTTCATTATCTCTTGCTCTATATTTTCCGGCAGTCCCATAGCAGGGGAGCAAGCCCCCATCCCTCCGGTATTGGGACCTTTATCCCCATCGCCGACACGTTTATAATCCTGTGCGGTCGCAAGCGGCAAAACGCTTGAACCGTCCAGAAAAGCAAAATAAGAAAATTCTTTCCCGGTGAGACATTCTTCAATCACAATTTCCCGCCCCGCCTCTCCAAACTTATTCCCGATCAGCGCGGCCTCTACGGCTGCTAAAGCATCTTCATAACTTTGGGCTACGGTTACACCTTTTCCAGCGGCCAAGCCATCCGCCTTAATTACAATCGGGGTTCCTTGAGATCGGATATAAGACCTTGCCTCAGCGGCGTCTGTAAACCTTTTAAAAGCGGCTGTTGGAATATTGTGCGCGACACAGAACTCCTTTGTAAAACCCTTTGAGCCTTCGAGCCGCGCCGCCATTTTAGATGGTCCGAAAACCGAAATTCCATTGCTCTCAAGCAAGTCGGCAAGTCCTGCAACTAAAGGATTTTCCGGTCCGATGACAACAAAATCAATTGCGGACTGTTTGCAAAAATCAAGCAGCCCTGCCGTATTTTCACTGGATAGAGAAATACAATCGGCAACTTCACTTATGCCGGCATTTCCTGGAGCGCAAAATAGTTTTTCACACAAAGGTGACTTGGCTATCTTTATACACAAGGAATGTTCACGCCCACCCTGCCCAACAACTAATACGCGCATTTTTTCGGTCTCCTTTCCCTAAAAATTAAGACTTGCCTAGTATATCATTTTGCTTTGAGAGGCTTGTACCTAACTCAAGTTGATCTTCTTCGTCCGTTCAATCCTTTCTGACTTTTTCTTCTTCTTTCTCTTTTATACTGTATCTGCCGGGTTTCAGACCTTTTGACCAGTCTTTTGCAGCAACCTCTTTTTTCATGTCATCGAGTCTTCCGATATCCCTAAGCCTTTCGTAAATAAGCACCCAGGCACATGGTATATCCGGCCTCACTTCGCACATGCCCTTTTTGTTCCCGCCGCACGGCCCGTTCAAAATCCCCTTCGGACACGTTGTGACAGGGCATATCCCTCCTGTGGCAGCAAGGACACAATCTCCGCAGGCTTTGCATACTTCAAGCCATGTCCCCTGTCCGTCGGTCATCCCGATAAACCGCGTATTCATGGCAGGCAGCACCTCTCGTTCGGGGAGGTTCCTGACAATGCCCTGCACACCAGCGCCGCAGGCCATCGAGAGAATAACATCGTAGTTTTTTGCATCCTCTTTTATTTTCTCGATAAACTCCGGGTCGCACTGCCTGAGGATCGTCTTCTCACCAACGGCAATCTCCTGCCCTTCAAGTTTTTTCGCCATCCTCACAGCAGCGGCAAGCAGTTCCACCTGCCTTTCACCGCCGCTCATACAGACGCTCACACAGGAGCCGCATCCAAGAATCAACACTTTTTTGTAATCCTTGAGCAGGCTTCTGATCTCTTCGAACGGCTTCATCTCTGCAACAATCATGCTTCCACCCTTTGTCCGGTTCGTATCGGATTCACGCCCAACGCCTCGATCTTCTTCCTGAAGAGCGGGAATTCCTCTTCATCAGAAATCGTATTCAGCCGTTCGGCGCCGATGCCGGTTTCTTTCAATATTCTTTTTGCCCTTAACAGGTATTCTCTCATCTGACGGCTGCCGTCCCTGAAGCGGCATTCGTCATCCCCGCACAGGCTCACGATAACG